>JANOZF010000187.1:0-34051 GCA_031429255.1 Rubrivivax sp. | reverse complement strand
TTCGATCCGCTGGCGCGCACGACCAAGTTCATGCTCACCGAAGAAGCACACCACATGTTCGTGGGCGAATCAGGCATCAGCCGCGTCATCAACCGCACCTGCGCGGCGATGAACGAGCTGAAGACCGACGACGCGAAGAAGCTGCGCGAAGCCGGTGTGATCGACCTGCCCACCATCCAGCGCTACCTGAACTTCCACTTCAGCGTCACCATCGATCTGTTTGGTGCCGACGAAAGCAGCAACGCCGCCACCTTCTACAGCACCGGACTGAAAGGCCGTTATGAAGAAGGCAAGCGCATGGACGACCACCAGTTGCGGGGCCAGACCTATCGCGTGCTGAATGTCGTGAACGGCCAGCTGGCGGAGAAAGAAGTGCCGATGCTCAATGCCTTGAACGAAGTGCTGCGCGACGACTACATCAAAGACAGCGTGGCCGGCGTGGGCCGCTGGAACAAGGTCATCGAAAAAGCGGGCATCCCCTTCAGGCTGGTGACGCCGCACAAGGCTTTTCACCGCAACATCGGTGCCCTGTCGGGTGTGAAGGTGTCGCCCGACGGGCGTGTGGTCAGCGAAGCCGAATGGAAGTCCAAGGTAGACGACTGGCTGCCCAGCGGCAGCGACCGCGCCTACGTGGCCAGCCTGATGGGTCGCGTGGTGGAGCCGGGCAAGTTCGCCAACTGGATTGCGCCACCGGTGATGGGCATCAACCGGCAGCCGGTCAACTTCGACTATGTGCGGTTCAGTTGAATTCCTCCCTCTCCCTCCCAGGGAGAGGGCTGGGGTGAGGGTAGATCTTCACCCAGCCACCTGCATGCCAAGGCTACAGCGCAGCCTGCATTCACCCTCACCCTAACCCTCACCCAGCAAGGGAGAGGGGACAAGACGCAAAGGCAAGCTGACCATGGGCGCATCCGATGCGAACGTCATCAAGCAGCATCTGATCGATCCGGAGATCTGCATACGTTGCAACACCTGCGAGGCCATCTGCCCGGTCAAGGCCATCACGCACGACTCGGCCAACTACGTCGTGGACGCAGACGTCTGCAACCTGTGCATGGCCTGCATCTCGCCCTGCCCCACGGGCTCCATCGACAACTGGCGGGCCATGCCCAAAGCCAAGGCCTATTCGCTGGCCGAACAGTTCGGCTGGGAATCACTGCCCGCTGAATGGACGCCCGAACAGATGGCCGAGGCCGGTGAGGGCGCCGAAGCGGCAGCCACCTTGGCCGACGAAGTGCCTGCGGCCACCGCCGCCGTGGACGGCGCCTTCAGCAGCGCGCAATACGGCGCGCAGCTGCCACCGTGGTCGGCGGCGCACGCGTACACCAACCTCTACGGCCCCAACCCCCGGAACCCGGCTGGCGACAAGGCCATCACCGCCACCGTGTCGGGCAACGTGCGCGTCACTGAAGTCGGCACCGAATACGACACCCACCACATCGTGCTGGACTTTGGCAACCTGCCCTTCCCGGTGCTGGAAGGCCAGAGCATCGGCATCATCCCGGCTGGCGTCGACGCCAACGGGCGGGCGCACCACCCGCGCCAGTACAGCATCGCCAGCCCGCGCAACGGCGAACGGCCAGGCTACAACAACGTGTCGCTCACCATCAAGCGCGTGCTTGAAGACCACCAGGGCCAGCCGGTGCGCGGCGTTGCCAGCAACTACATGTGCGACCTGAAGGTGGGCGACAGGTGCCAAGTCATCGGGCCCTTTGGCGCCAGCTTCCTGATGCCCAACCACCCCAAGAGCCACATCGTGATGATCTGCACCGGCACCGGCAGCGCACCGATGCGCGCCATGACCGAATGGCGCCGCAGGCTCAGGGCCAGCGGAAAATTCGAAGGCGGCAAACTGATGCTGTTCTTTGGCGCGCGCACGAAGGAAGAACTGCCCTACTTCGGCCCCTTGCAGAGCCTGCCCAAGGACTTCATCGACATCAGCTTTGCCTTCAGCCGCACGCCGGGGCAACCCAAGAAATACGTGCAGGACGCGCTGCGCGAACGCGCGGCTGACGTCGCCAAGTTGCTGGCCGACCCCAACGCCTGCTTCTACGTCTGCGGCCTGAAGGCGATGGAAGAAGGCGTGGTGCTGGCGCTGAAAGACATCGCCACCCAGGCGGGCCAAAACTGGGACGAGATGGGCGCCGCGCTGAAGCGCGAAGGCCGGCTGCACCTGGAAACCTATTGAAGCCTGTTGGCTCATCCAGCGAGATACTCGACGCATGAACCCGAATCTCAAAACGGTGCCCACGCTGGTGGTCGGCGCCGGCATCATGGGCGCCGGCATCGCGCAGGTGGCGGCTCAGGCCGGCCACCATGTCTTTCTGTTCGACCTCACCGACGGCGCTGCGGTCAGCGCCAAGGCCAGGCTGGCCGCCACGCTGGATGGCCTGGTGGCCAAGGGGCGGCTGTCGCCCGAGCAGGCGCAGGGCACGCTGGCGCGCATCGAGCCGGTGGCCACGTTGCAGGCTGCGGCCGGCGCATTGCTGGCGGTGGAGGCCATCGTCGAAAAGCTGGACGCCAAGCGCGGTCTTTTCGCCCAGCTGGAAAGCCTGCTGAGCGAAACCGCGGTGCTGGCCACCAACACCAGCAGCATCAGCGTCACCGCCATCGCCAACGGGCTGAAACACCCGGGCCGCCTGGTCGGCATGCACTTCTTCAACCCGGTGCCGTTGATGAAACTGGTGGAGGTGGTGTCGGGCCTGCAGACCGATTGCGCCGTGGCCGAGGCCATCTTGGAGCTTTCCAAGGCCTGGGGTAAACAACCGGTGCACGCCACCAGCACGCCGGGTTTCATCGTCAACCGCATCGCGCGGCCCTACTACGCCGAAGCGCTGGCGCTGCTGCAGGAGCGTGCGGCCACGCCCCAGGTGCTGGATGCCTGCCTGAAGGCGGCAGGCTTCCGCATGGGGCCTTGCGAGCTGATGGACCTGATCGGGCACGACACCAACTTCGCCGTCACCCAATCTGTCTACGCCGCCAACTTCTACGACAAGCGCTACGTGCCCAGCGGCGTGCAGGCCGAGATGGTGTCTGGCGGCTTGCTCGGCCGCAAGAGCGGGCGCGGTTTCTACAGCTACCCCGCCGGCGCACCAGCACTGCCGGTGGCCGTGCATGAAGCGCCGGCCAGCGCACGCGAAGTCACCGTGCACGGCGCCGGCGCAGTAGCCGACCACCTGGAACAAGCGGCCACCACGGCATTGGCGCAGCAAGGCTGGGGCCCGGCGCGCGACCGCAGCAGCGGCTGGGTGGGCCTGAGCATCGACGGCGCCCGCCTGGTGCTGACCGATGGGCGCCGTGCTGGCGACATGGCCGGCGCGCTGGGCGTCGCCGACGTGGCCGTGTTCGACCGCCCTGTGCTGCACCCCCCTGCCCCGGGCTCGGCACTGGCCTTCGCGGTCGCGCCCGGTGCGTCAACGGCATGGGCGGTGCAAGCCGCTGCATGGCTCGCGGCATTGGGCTTCAGCCCCGTGCGCGTGGCCGATGCACCGGCGCTGGTGGTGGCCCGCACGCTGGCCATGCTCATCAATGAGGCGGCCGATGCCGTGCTGCAAGGGGTGTGCAGCCCCGAAGGCGCCGACGCAGCGATGAAATTGGGCGTGAACTACCCCGCGGGCCCGTTTGAGTGGCTCGCCGGCTGGAACCGGGCCGGCGTGATGGCCGTGCTTCAGGCGCTGGATGCCGAATACCGCGGCGAACGCTACCGCATCAGCCCGTGGCTGCTGCGCCAGCCCGCGCCATGACCAACTGAACACCTTACCCAACCGAGGACAACCACCATGAGCACGCCGCAAGCCTTCATCTGCGACGCCATCCGCACGCCCATCGGTCGCTACGGCGGCGCGCTGTCGGCGGGGGGCAGCGACGACCGCGGCGCGGTGCCCATCCAGGCGCGGATGGAACGCAACCGCCAGGTGAACTGGGACGAGCTGGCCGACGTGCTGTATGGCTGCGCCAACCAGGCCGGCGAAGACAACCGCAACGTGGCGCGCATGGCCTTGCTGCTGGCCGGTCTGCCCAAGGAAGTGCCTGGTGCCACCATCAACCGGCTGTGCGGCAGTGGCATGGACGCCGTGGGCACGGCGGCACGCGCCATCAAGTCCGGCGAAGCGCAGTTGATGATGGCCGGCGGCGTGGAAAGCATGAGCCGCGCGCCGTTTGTCATGCCCAAGGCCGAAACCGCCTTCAGCCGCACCAATGCCGTCTACGACACCACCATCGGCTGGCGCTTCATCAACAAGCGCATGAAAGAGCTCTACGGCGTGGACAGCATGCCCGAGACGGCCGAAAACGTCGCCACCGACTTCAAGATCGAACGCGAGGCGCAAGACCGCATGGCGCTGCGCAGCCAGCTCAACGCCGTGAAGGCACAACGCGAGGGCCATCTGGCGCGCGAAATCGTCCCCGTCAGCATCGCGCAGAAGAAGGGCGACCCGCTCGTCATCATTCTGGACGAACACCCGCGCGAAACCAGCCTGGAATCGCTGGCTCGGCTCAAGGGAGTGGTGCGGCCCGACGGCAGCGTGACGGCTGGCAATGCCAGCGGCGTGAACGACGGCGCCTGCGCCCTCTTGCTGGCCAGCGAGGCCGCCGCAGCGCGCCATGGCCTGACGCCGCGTGCCCGTGTCGTGACCATGGCCACCGCAGGCCTGGCTCCGCGCATCATGGGCTTCGGCCCCGCCCCGGCAGCGCGCAAGGTGCTGGCGTTGACCGGCCTGACGCTGGCGCAGATGGACGTGATCGAGCTCAACGAAGCCTTCGCCGCACAAGGCTTGGCCGTGACGCGCGAACTGGGCCTGCAAGACGACGACCCGCGCGTCAACGCCTGGGGCGGCGCCATCGCGCTGGGCCACCCGCTGGGTGCCAGTGGTGCCCGGCTGGTCACGACGGCCGTCAACCAGTTGCAGCACAAGGGCGGGCGCTATGCGCTGTGCACCATGTGCATCGGCGTGGGCCAGGGCATCGCCATCATCATCGAGCGGGTCTAGTCCAAACGCGCGCCACTGTGCCGCCCTTTGCGGCCCATCGCGACCTTTGACGCCCTTTTCGAACTGGCTTTTGGACCGATCGGTCGATGTCACTCAAGCCGATCGAAACCGATGTTCGCCAGGAAGTGCCGGCTGAACCCCCTGTTTGAGGGGGCTCGATGAAACCCTTCGTGAACTGCGGCCAGCGCCAAGGCCTTTCCCGCTGGTAGCCTCTGCCCGCGATGAAAACAGAACCCGCCAAGCCCAACGCCTTGCTCGAAATCGGCGTCACCATCCTGGCGCCTGCACTGGTGCTGATGCAATTGACCGGCGACCAGAGCCTGGGCCCGTTGAACGCCCTGCTTCTGGCCCTGGCGTTTCCGCTGGCCTGGGGGCTGTGGGATGGCTGGCGCAGGCACAAGTTCAACTGGCTGGCCGCATTGGGGGTCGTCAGCACGCTGCTCACCGGCGGTATCGGCCTGATGAAGCTGGACCCGGGCTGGCTGGCCATCAAGGAAGCGGCTGTACCGACCTTGATCGGGCTGGTGATCATGGGGTCGGCCTGGACGAACAAACCGCTGATCCACCTGATGGTTTTCAATGCCTCTCTTTTCGATGTCGGCAGGGTGCAACGGGCGCTCGACGCCAAGGGCACCGCCGCCGCTTTCGAGCAGCGCCTGCGGCAGGGCACGTTCATGCTGGCAGGCACCTTCTTCTTCTCGGCGGTGGCCAACTACTTTCTGACCCGCGCAGTGGTCACCAGCCCGGCGGGCACCGAGGCATTCAACGCCGAACTCGGCCGCCTCACGTTGCTGAGTTATCCCATCATCGCCATCCCTTCCATGCTGATGATGATGGGCATGCTGTATTGGCTGGCGCGCCAGGCCAAGAGCCTGACAGGGCTTGAACTGGGAGACATGCTGCATGGCGGCTGAGATGCAGGCTGGGAGCGCGGGCTGTCGGACCCGACCTACAATTCAGTGCATGAAGATTGCCGTGCCCTTGCCGCTGCTGGTTGAAGCCGCCACTGGGTTCGCGGCGATGGGGCTGCTGGTGAAAGCCTGGGCATGAGCACCGACGCCATAGAGCCGCTATTTTTTCTGCGGCGGCGCCGGCTGCTCCAATGGGGTGCCACGGGGTGGTGCACCGCCATGGCGGTTGAAGCAAGGGCGTCGGCGCAGCCGGTGGGCGAAACGGTGCTCACCGTTGCCGGCAAGCTGCGCCTGTCCAATGGCAGCACCCAGGCGAACTTCGACATGGCGATGCTGGAGGCGCTGGCGCAAACCACCGTGACGACACAGACGCCCTGGTACCCCGAGCCGCGCAGTTTCACCGGCCCGCTGCTGCGCGACCTGCTGGCGCAGTGCGGTGCGCTGGGCGACACCTTGCGACTGTCCGCGTTGAACGACTTCAGAGTGGACATGCCGGTGGCCGACGTGCACAAGCACGATGTCATCGTGGCGCGATTGCTGGACGGCAAGGCACTGTCGGTGCGCGACAAGGGGCCGCTGTTCGTGATGTACCCCTTCAGCGCCAAAGCCGAGTTGCGCACCGCGGTCTACTTCTCGCGCGCCGTCTGGCAACTGCGCAGGATCGAGGTTCTGTAGTGAGCAGGTCGGGACCGCCGGAGGCTGCAAGCAAGGGCCCCTCGGGCCTGGCGCTGACGGGCTTTGCCTTGCTGCTGGTGCTGCTGGCGGTGGTGATGGTGCAGGCGCAACAGTTCTCGCTGTTGCGCCAGGCCGTGCAGTCGGCGCCGGAGTACAGCGTGGCCGCGGTCTACCAGGCCGAGTTTGAATACCAACGGCTGATGCAACAGTGGCGGACGGCCGTCGACGACCGCGTACCGCTGGACGAGCGGGCGCTGCAACTGCGATACGACATCTGGGTCAGCCGCATCGCGTTGCTGCAAGCAGGCAACGTGGCCCGGCTCGCCACGGCGCATGCGGAAGACGTGGCCACGCTGGAGCAGGCGCAGCGCTTTATCGCGCGCGCCGACCGTGTCTTGGGCAGCACGCCCGACCCCAATATCTCGGCCAGCCGCTTGCCCGTCACGCGCGAGTTCCTGGCTGCAGAACTGCCCAGCTTGAGTGCACTGGGCGCGCCCGTACACACGATGACGCTCAACGCCGCCGATCAGGTGGCCCGTTTGGCAGAGCAGCGCACGCAGGCGGTGCAGCGCCAGAACCTGATCGGTCTCGGGCTGACCGTGTTCTTGTCGCTGTTGACCGTGGCCTTTGCAGTGCTCGCTTTGCGCCTGCTCAGGCAAGGCCAGCAGCGACGTCAGGAACTCGAACTGCTGACCGAGCGCCTGAGCCAGGCCCAGCGCACAGCCGAGAGCGCCAGCGCGGCGAAGAGCGAATTCCTGGCGCACATGAGCCACGAATTGCGGACGCCGTTTCACGGCCTGATGGGCATGCTGTCATTGCTGCGCGAAACCGGATTGGCCGCCCAGCAGCAAGCCTACCTGCGCACCGCCACAGAGTCGGCAGACCATCTGCTGTCGGTGCTGAACGACATCTTGGATCTGTCTCAACTGGAGAACGGGCGTTTGCGGCTGGCGCTGGTCGCGGTAGACCTGCGCCATCTGCTGCGGGAAATCGAGGCGCTGGTGCGCCCGCAGGCCCTGACCAAGAGTTTGTCCTTTCATATCGACGTCGCGCCCGATGTGCCCGAACGCGTTTCGCTCGACCCGATGCGCCTGCGGCAAATACTTTTCAATCTTCTGAGCAACGCCATCAAGTTCACGGAGCGTGGAGCCGTGGCCTTGGATGTGCGCGTGCGCGTTCTCGAGCCCGAGGCCCCAGCGGTGGAGTTCTGCGTCACCGACACCGGTGATGGGCTGGACGTCAAGGCACTGGCGGCACTCTTCAACCGCTCAAGCGTGGAATACGGGCCTCAAGCCAGCCTGGCGCAGGGTGCGGGGCTGGGCCTTGAGATTTCGCGCAAGCTGGCGCGGGTGATGGACGGCGACCTCGTAGCGCGCAGCCAATTGGGCCAGGGCAGCTGCTTCACGCTCAAGCTGCCGCTGAAGGAAGCGCCGTCGGCACAGGCCGTGCCGGTGCACGAGGTGAATGGCGGCCCGCCCACCCGAAGCCTGCATGTGCTGGTGGCCGAAGACCATCCGGTGAACCGCGAGTGCATCGAGCAACTGCTGCAAAAGATGGGGCATCGCGCGACGCTGGTGTGTGACGGCGAAGCCGCGGTGGCCGCATCTCGTGAGCAGGCTTTCGACCTGGTGTTGATGGACCTGCATCTGCCGCTGCTGGATGGCATCGCGGCCACCAGGGCCATCCGTTCGTTGGCCGATACGGCGCATTCCACGGTCCCCATCGTGGCGCTCACGGCGGATGCCTTTGAAGAAACGCGGGGCCGGTGCATGGTGGCCGGCATGAACGGCTTTCTCAGCAAACCCATGAAGCCCGAGATGCTGGCCACCACCTTGCGGCGCTTGTTCGGCCCTCTGGTGCCCGTGCCGTCGCGTCCCGTCGGGCCCTCGCTGGGTGCAGCGGCGAACATTGATCTGGGTCTGCGCCACGGCGGAACCGCATCGGCGACGACAGCGGCGCCGGCGGCACCGGCTGCTGGCGTATTGCCCTCGGTGCAGTCGGCACTCGGGCCAGCCGCCAGCACCGACATCCAGTCCGATGCCCCCGGCGCAACGGTCGCATCCCAGCCGGTGCCCGCCTCTGCCGAAGGGGAACTCGTCGATGCCACCGCCGTGCACTTGCTGGTGCAGGCGCTGTCGCGCGAGCAGTACGCGCAGTTGGCGCAGCGTTACTTCGAGCAGGCGCCCCACACCGCCCAGCGGCTGCGAGCCGCGGTGCGCGATGGCCAGCCGCTCGACCTGCAGGCCAACGCCCACGCGGCCAAGGGTGCGGCGTTGACCCTGGGGCTGACCGCGCTGGCGGCCACGGCCCAGGCCTTGCAACAGGGCGCTTCGCATCTGCCGGCGCATGAGATTGCGCGCCTGGTGCAGCGCTTTGACGACCAGACGAAGGCCACGTACCAAGAACTGCGTGCCCAGGGCTTGCTCGGCAGCGTGCCGGTGGTCACAAGCTGACCTGGGACCATCCCTGCGATCATCGCGACAGCGGCGAGCCGTCAGACGATGATCGGTTCGGGCTCCAGCCGGATGCCGAAGCGGCCGTAGACGCTTTCCTGGATGGCGCGCGCCAAGGTGACGACCTCCGCCCCGCTGGCGCCTCCCCGATTCACCAGCACCAGCGCCTGCTTTTCGTACACGCCGGCACGGCCCACGGTCTTGCCCTTCCAACCGCAGGCGTCAATCAGCCAGCCCGCGGCCAGCTTCACGGTGCCATCGGGCATGGGGTAGTGCACGATCTCGGGGTCGCGGCCGATGATGTCGCGGCATTGCTCTTCGGTGACCACCGGGTTCTTGAAGAAGCTGCCGGCATTGCCGATGACGGCGGGGTCGGGCAGTTTGGCCGAGCGAATGGCGCAAATCCAGTCGAAGATGGTCTGGGCAGACGGCGAGCGTTGGCCGGTTTCAGCCATCTTGCGCTCAAGGTCCAGGTAACCCAGCACCGGCTGCCAAGGCTTGGGCAGACGAAACCGAACCCGCGTGATCACCGATTTGCCTGCCAGGCCTTGCTTGAACACGCTGTCGCGGTAGCCAAAGCGGCATTCCACAGGCCCCAAGGTCACCGTGCGCCCCGTTACCAGGTCCACCGCGTCCAGCGAATGAAAGCGGTCCTTCAATTCGACGCCGTAGGCTCCGATGTTCTGCACCGGCGAGGCCCCCACCGAGCCCGGTATCAGCGCCAGGTTTTCGAGCCCCGGCCAGCCCTGCTGCAGCGTCCACGCCACCAGCGCATGCCAGGGCTCGCCGGCGCCCGCTTCCACCACCCAGGCCCCCGGCTCATCGGCCACCAGCCGGCGGCCCATCACTTCCACCTTCATCACCACCGCGTCGATATCACGGGTGAGCACCACGTTGCTGCCTCCGCCCAGAATGAACTTGGGCGCCGTGCCGTACACCGGATGGTCGACGACGCGGCGCACGTCGGCGTCGCTGGCCAGACGCACCAGCGTGGCGGCCACGGCGGGCAGACCAAAGCTGTTGTGGCCACGAAGGCTGGCGCGAAGTTGCACGTTCAGGGGCGCAGACGCGGTGGTGGCGTTTTCAGGGGTGGGCATGAGAGAATTTTCACCTCTTTCTGACGCCCTGCCCCGAAGCCACCATGCCAAGTTTTGACACCGTCATCGAACCCGACCTGGTCGAGCTGCGCAACGCGGTGGAACAAGCCAGCAAGGAGATCGGCACCCGCTTCGACTTCAAGGGCTCCAGCGCAGCCGTTGAATTGAACGAGAGCAGCGCCAAGGACCGCAGTTTCATGCTCTACGGCGACAGCGACTTCCAGCTGCAGCAGGTGCGAGACGTGCTGCTGGCC
Organism: Rubrivivax sp.; assembly: GCA_031429255.1. Classification (GTDB taxonomy): domain Bacteria; phylum Pseudomonadota; class Gammaproteobacteria; order Burkholderiales; family Burkholderiaceae_C; genus Rubrivivax. The sequence continues at coordinate 23,673 of JANOZF010000187.1, read as the reverse complement.
CGGCTGGCCAAACGCAATGTCGACGTGCGCTTTCTGGACCTCAGCGAAAAACCGCAGAAGCTGGGTGGCGACAAACTGAAGCAACCGGTGCCGATCCAGACGGGTGTCGACGCAGAAACCGGCAAGAAGATCCAGACCGAGATCAAGGCCAGCAAGCTGAAGGTGCAGGCGCAGATACAGGGCGACGCGGTGCGTGTCACTGGCGCCAAGCGCGACGATCTGCAGGCCGCGATGGCGCTGCTGCGCAAGCAACTGGCCGACGTGCCGCTGTCTTTCGACAACTTCCGCTCGTGATCAGCCAGCGGCGCTGCGCACTGTGTGCCGCGCTGGTGCTGGCGGCCGGGCCTGTCGCCGCGCAAAGCGTGGCCCTGGCCGGCCGCATGGGAGACCGCGCCTTGCTGGTGGTCGACGGCAAGCCGCTCACGCTGGCCGTGGGTGCGGTTGCCGGCAACGTGCGGCTGCTGCGCTGGGCCGGCGACGTGGCCGAGGTTCAGATCGGCAGCCAGGTGCAGGCACTGCGTGTGGGCGGCACGCCCACCCGTGTGCAAGCCGCCCCCGAGCGGCCGGCCACGCGTGACATCGTGCTGACCGCCGGTCCAGGCGGCCACTTCACGACGCTGGGTGCCATCAATGGCAAACCGGCCCGCTTCATGGTCGACACCGGTGCCACGCTGGTGGCCATGGGCCGCGACGATGCCCAGCGCCTGGGCCTCGATCTCAGTGCAGCCACGCCGGGCGTGACGCAGACGGCCAACGGCCCCGCGCCCATCTTGCTGGTCACGCTGAGCTCGGTGCGCGTGGGCGACGTTCTGGTCAGCAACGTGGGCGCGGCCATCGTGCCGCAGTCCATGCCTTACCTGCTGCTGGGCAACAGTTTTCTCAGCCGCTTCCAGATGCAGCGCCACAACGACGAGATGCGTTTGCAATTGCGCTGATGAAGCAGGTTCTGCCGCTGAAATAGCGGTTTTGTCCCAGTGGGGACAACCACAAATAGCACGGTCGTGCTAAAACCTCGCACCCCTCGCAAGGAACCCCTCCATGGACCTGAATTTCACCCCCGAAGAGCAAGCCTTTCGCCTGGAGATCAGGCGCTGGGTGGCGGAAAACCTGCCACCGGACATCGCCCACAAGGTGCGCCATTCATTGCGCCAAAGCCGCGACGACATGCAGCGCTGGGCCAAGATCCTGGGCAAGAAGGGCTGGCTGGGCTGGGGCTGGCCCGCGCAGTTTGGCGGCCCGGGCTGGAACGCGATTCAGAAGCACCTGTTCGAAGAGGAATGTGCGCTCGCCTGCGCCCCGCGCGTGGTGCCCTTCGGCCCGGTGATGGTGGCGCCCGTGATCATGGCGTTTGGCAATGCCGAACAGCAGCAGCGCTTCTTGCCCGGCATCGCCAGCGGCGAGGTGTGGTGGAGCCAGGGTTACAGCGAGCCAGGTTCGGGCAGCGATCTGGCGTCACTGAAGTGCAAGGCCGAGCGGGTCTCCACCGCTGCGGGCGACAGGTACATCGTCAACGGCCAGAAGACCTGGACGACCTTGGGCCAGTACGGCGAGTGGATCTTCTGCCTCGTGCGCACCAGCAGCGAAGGCAAGCCGCAGATGGGCATCAGCTTCCTGCTCATCGACATGAAGAGCCCCGGCATCACCGTGCGCCCCATCGTGCTGATGGACGGCGAGCCGGAGGTCAACGAAGTCTGGTTCGACAACGTCGAGGTGCCGGCCGAAAACCTGATTGGCGAAGAGAACAAGGGCTGGACCTACGCCAAGCACCTGCTGGCCCACGAGCGCACCAACATCGCCGATGTCAACCGCTCCAAGCGCGAACTCGAGCGCCTGAAGCGCATTGCCAAGGCCGAAGGCATCTACGAAGACGCTCGCTTCCGCGACCAGATCGCGCTGCTGGAAGTGGACATCGTGGCCCTCGAAATGATGGTGTTGCGGGTGCTGTCAGCCGAGAAGAGCGGCAAGCAGAGCCTGGACGTGGCGGGCCTGCTGAAGATTCGGGGCAGCGAAATCCAGCAGCGCTACAGCGAGCTGATGATGCTGGCGGCCGGCCCGCTGACACGCCCTTATGTGCACGAGGCGATGGAGGCCGGTTGGCAGGGCAACCTGGCCGTGCCCACCAGCCTGCTGCCCATGGCCGGCACCTACTTCAACTTCCGCAAGACCACCATCTACGGCGGCAGCAACGAAGTGCAGCGCAACATCGTCTCGCAGACCGTGCTCGGATCCTGAAACCGCGACCTTTCACATCGAGGCTGAACATCATGGACTTTGACTTCAACGAAGACCAGGAATCGCTGCGCGACGCCGTGCACCGCTGGGTCGACAAAGGTTTTTCCTTCGAGCGCCGGCACGCGCTGGCCAAGGCCGGCGGCGCAAGCCGCGCGGTCTATACCGAAATGGCCGAACTGGGCCTGACAGGCCTGGTGGTGCCCGAGACCCACGGCGGGCTGGGTCAGGGTGCGGTGGACGCCATGGTGGTGTGCGAAGAACTGGGCCGCGGCCTGGTCAACGCGCCCTACGCCGCGGCCGCGCTGATGTCGCCAGCGCTGCTGGCTGCGGCACCGGCCGACGTCCAGACGCGTTGGCTGCCCGCCATCGCCAGCGGCGAAGCCCTGGTGGTGCCTGCGCTGCAGGAACGCGCCGCCCGCTACCGGCTGGCCCACGTGGTCACACGCGCCCGGCAGGTGACTGGTGGCTGGCAGCTGGACGGCACCAAGACGCTGGTGCCCGGCGGCGACGAGGCCGATGCCTACATCGTTCCGGCTCGCATCTCTGGTGCCGATGACGACACCGCTGGCATCGGCCTGTTCCTGGTGGAACGTGCCGTGGCGAAGACCACCGGCTACCCCACCCAGGACGGCGCGCGCGCTGCGGACCTGATGCTTGCAGCCGCGCCTGCAGTGTGCATCACCACCGATGGCCATGCCGTGCTCGAATCCGCCGTCGACGCGGGCATCGCTGCGCAGTGCGCCGAGGCCGTGGGCCTGATGGACCGCCTGGTGCAGATCACCGTGGAGTACATGAACACGCGCAAACAGTTTGGCGCCACGCTGGCCAGCTTCCAGGCGCTGCGCCACCGCATCGCCGACGTGAAGATGCAGCTGGAGCTGGGACGCTCGATGAGTTACTACGCCAGCCTGAAGCTGGGCGAGCCTGCGCCGCAGCGCCGCCGCGCCATCAGCCAGGCGCGCGTGCAGCTGGGCCAGAGCATGCGTTTCGTGGGCCAGCAATGCATCCAGCTGCATGGCGGCATCGCCTGCACTGACGAATACATCGCCAGCCACTACTTCAAGCGGCTGACGATGCTGGAGATGAGCCTGGGCGACACGCTGCATCACCTGGGCGAGGTGTCGGCACGCATGCAGGACACCGCAGGCGTCTTTGCCTGACGGCGTGACGGCGGCGCCCCGTCATGGCCGCCCAGCATGAGTGATGCTGCTCCGCTCTATCCGGGTTCGCTGACCGACGTTGCGGGCCTGGTCGTCGGTCACGCTGCAGCACCTGGCCGCCCCACGGGCTGCACCGTGGTGTTGTGTCCGCAGGGTGTGGTCTGTGGCGCGGCGGTGCGTGGTGGTGCGCCCGGCACCCGCGAGACCGACTTGCTGCGCCCCGAAAACACGGTGCAGCAGGTGCACGCCGTGCTGTTGACGGGTGGCAGCGCTTTCGGGCTCGATGCCGCGACGGGTGTGATGCGCTGGCTGGAAGAACACGGTCATGGGCTGACGGTCGGACCGGCGGAGCTGCAGATCCGGGTACCCATCGTGCCGGCGGCCGTGCTGTTCGACCTGTGGCTGGGCGACGCCCGCATCCGGCCCAACGCCGACACGGGCTATGCCGCCTGCGAGGCCGCCAGCGCCGCTGCACCTGCACAAGGCAAGGCCGGTGCTGGCCTGGGTGCGATGGTGGGCAAGATGTTCGGCCCGCAGCGAGCCGTGCCCGGGGGCATTGGCACGGCGTCGGTACGGGTGGGCGGCATCACGGTGGCCGCGCTGGTGGCGGTCAACGCCATCGGAGACGTGACGGACGAGCTGGGCCAGGTGCTCGCGGGCGCGCGCAGCATCGACGGCAGCGCCGCCGTCGGCACCACCCGTGCACTGCTGCAGGGCCAGGGGCCGGCCCATGTGATGGCCGGCATGGCCACCACCATCGGCGTGGTGGCCACCGATGCCTTGCTCAACAAGTCGCAGGCCACGCAGCTGGCCAACCTGGCCCACCACGGGCTGGCCCGCGCCGTGAACCCGCTGACGCCGCACGACGGCGACAGCTTCTTCGCGCTGGCGACAGGCGACAGCGGCAAGGCCGGAGATCCCAGTGCGCTGGGCGCGATGGCCGCCGAGGTGGTGGCGCGCGCCATTCGCAACGCGGTGGTGGCAGCGGCCGGGGCCCGCTGATCGGCAGCCTCTCCCGGAACGGGACCGGCTGCCGGGCGGTCTGCGGCTTGCCGGTCAGGGCTTGTACAAGTCGCCGAGCACCACGCCTTCCCGCCGCGGGTCGGCACCGCCTTCGAGGTAGAAGTCACCGCGTGGGTTGCTGCGCTTGACGATGGTGCCGATGCCGCTGCTCTGCGCCGCGGTGTTCACGGTGTGCCCCAATGCGCGCAGCCCGGTGATCAGCGCATCGTCGTTGCCGCTGTTGGCGATGTTGACGTTCGGGTGCTCGCTGCCCACGTTGGTGTTGACGCTGTTGGACGCGCCGAAAGCCACCATCGACGTCGCCTGCTGCGCGTCCAGTTCCCAGTCGACGAAGCCGATCAGCGTCTTGGCCACGTACTGGATGATGGTGGCACCACCCGGCGAGCCAGTGGCCAGGCGGAACTCGCCCATCGAACCATCGGTCGCCTTGCGGAACAGCAGCGTCGGGGCCATGGAACTGCGCGGGCGCTTGCCGGGCCCGACGCGGTTGGCAATCGGCAGCCCGGCGGTGTCCGTGGGCGTTGCCGAAAAGTCGGTCAACTGGTTGTTCAGCAGGAAACCGCCCTTGGCCATGTGGAAGGCCCCAAAACCACTTTCGATGGTTGTCGTGAGCGACACCACCTGGCCGCGGCCGTCCACCACGGTGACCTGGGTGGTGCCGTTCTCAGGCGAAGCGCCATGCTGCCCCAGTGGCACCGGCCCCAGGTTGCCGGGCTGTGCGGTGCCCATGCTGCGCGTCAGGTTGATGAGGCTGGCGCGGGTGCGCAGATAGCCCGTGTCGAGCATGGCCGCGGTGCTGCCACCGGGCAGCGGCACGAAGTCGCTGTCGGCCACGTACTTGTCGCGGTCGGCGTAGGCCAGGCGTTGGGCTTCGGAGACCAGATGCACGCCAAAGGCCGTGGGCTTGCCACCGTTGTCGTCCAGCGCCGTGGGCTTGTGCAGCGAGAGGTCGAAGTTCTCCAGGATGCCGAGCGTTTGAGCCACCGCCAGCCCGCCGCTGCTGGGCGGCGGCATGCCACACACCCACACCGTGCGGTAGGGTTTGCAGATGGCTTCGCGCTTCTTCGACCGGTAGGCCGCCAGATCGGCCATCGTCGTCAGCCCCGGGGTGATGCCGCCGGTGGTGTCGGCAATCTTGTCGACGATGTCCTGCGCGATGGCGCCGCCATAGAAAGCGGCGATGCCGCCGTTGGCGATGGTCTGGAAGGTGGTGGCCAGCGCCGGGCTCCTGAGCAGGCTGCCCTGCGCCTTGGCGGTGTTGTCGGCATTCAGGAAATAGGCCTTGGCATCGGGGTCGCGCGTCAGGCTGCCGGCCGAGCCGGCCACCGACGCGAACATGCGCGGGCTGATGCTGAAGCCGTCGGTGGCGATTCTGATCGCCGGGTCGAACAGTTCTTTCCAGGTCAGCTTGCCGGCGTCCTTGTGCGCCGTGTCCAGCATGTGCAGCACGCCCGGCGTGCCGATGCTGCGGCCGCTGGAACGCGCATTGGGCAGCGGCGTGGTGCGGGTGGCGTCGCTGATCCAGCGCAGGTAGTTTTCGGTGGCTGCGGCGGGTGCGGTTTCGCGCCCGTCGTAGGCCGTGACCTTGCCGGTGGCCGGGCTGTAGTGCAGCATGAAGGCGCCACCGCCGATGCCCGAGGACTGCGGCTCCACGATGTTCAGCACCATCTGCGTGGCGATGGCGGCGTCGACCGCGCTGCCCCCCTTCTTCAGCACCTCGCAACCGGCTTTGGTCGCCAGCGGGTTGGCCGCCACCACCATGAAGCTGCGCGAGTAGGCGGTCTTCTTGCTGGCAAAGCCGGTGGCGATCTCCGGCGCGCCATTCAGACCTGGCGTGCCGGGGTCATACACGGCGCCGCTGGTGCTGTACTGCAGGCAGGCGTTCTGGCCGACTTCGTCTACGGGGTCGTCATTTCCACCGCCGCAGGCTGCCAGCAGCACAGCAGCACCGATCACCGAGACCACAGGACGCAGCGCGACCCTTGAACGAACTTGAAACCGACGCATGACAAAACCTTTTCGCAAGCCCGAATGAGCACTTCATGTTGCGAGCATGCCGTCGAGCCAGCCACCCGGGTCAACCCGCCCCCTGCCCGACTTTGCGTGGATGCGACACTGCGTGCCCATGCGCATGGCGGACATCCTCTTCACCCAGGGCTTCGGTACCCGACGCATCTGCGCCGGCCTGATTCAGCACGGCACCGTTACGGTGGCGGGCCGCGTCGTGGACGACCCCCATGAGGATGTGGCCACTGAGGACTTGACCTTCACGGTCCAGGGGCAATCCTGGCCCTTTCATGCCCGGCTGCTGGTGATGTTGAACAAGCCTGCGGGCTACGAGTGCTCGCGCGTGCCGAAGCACCATCCCAGTGTGCTGAGCCTGCTTCCCGAACCGCTGCGCAACCGCGGCGCGCAGCCCGTGGGCCGGCTGGACGAAGACACCACGGGGCTGCTGCTGCTGACCGACGACGGCCCCTTGATCCACCGCCTGACACACCCCAAGCGGCACCTGGACAAGGTCTATGAAGTGCAGACCCGGCATGCGCTCGACGACGCGCAAGTGGCGGCGATGCTGGCCGGCGTGACCTTGCTGGACGACCCCAAGCCTGCGGTGGCCCGCGCCGCCGCCATCGTAGGCCCGCACCATCTGCGGCTGACCCTGACCGAGGGCCGCTACCACCAGGTCAAGCGCATGCTGGCGGCGGTGGGAAACCGCGTCGACGGCCTGCACCGCAGCGCCTTTGGCGCGCTGGCATTGCCGGCCGAATTGCCACCCGGACACTGGTGTTGGCTGAGCGCTGAAACCGACTTCTGAGGCGGGCTGCAACGCGGTGCATGCGGGGCGCCATTGGCAGACCCTGCGATATCATCTTGTGAAACCTGTTTCGCGGTCCCGCGTGCTGGTGCATGGTTCGCGGCCCCGATGGTGCTGCACTGGTGTTGCAACAGCCCACTTCGATGAATCAAACGCCATTTGACCTTCGGGCCTTCTGCACCCGAGGCTGCAAGTGACCCCAGCCCCAGACAGCCCACAGCGCCGCCTTCGCGTGGCCGTGGTGGTGCAGCGCTATGGCCTGGAAGTGAACGGCGGGGCCGAAGCGCACGCGCGCCTGTTCGTTGAACGCGTTCGCCCCGTGCATGACGTGACGGTGCTGACCACCCGCGCCAAGGACTACACCGCCTGGGACGACTTCTATCCGGTCGGAGATGGCAAGGTCGACGGCACACCGGTGATCCGCTTCGATCATCCCCGTCGCGGCCACTGTGGCCGCGCACGTGTGGCGCGGCGCCACCTGCTGCGCTACCGGCTCGACAGCCTGTTGACGCGGCTGCGATGGCCGCGGGTTGCGCACCGGGCGGGCAACCCCGCCACCGACGGTGAGGACTTTCTCGAATGCCAGGGCCCTTTTTGCCCGGCGCTGGTGCAGCACGTGGCCGCCGCGCAGGGGCGCTACGACGTGATGGTGTTCTTCACCGCGCTGTACTACCCCACCGCAGTGGGCCTGCCGGCCTGCCCAGTGCCCACTGTGCTGGTGCCCACGCTGCACAACGAACGCGCGATGTACCAGCCCGTGTACCGCGACGTGTTCACGCGCGCTGCGTGGGTCCTGTGGAACTGCAGCGCCGAACAACAGCTGGCGAGCAAGCTGTACGGCGACGGCGTGGCCGCCGGCACCGTTTGCGGCGTCGGCATCGAAACGCCCCAGGTCGACCCTGCAGCGCGCCGGGCCTTCCTGCAGCGGCTGGGCATCGATGCGCCCTACTTCCTGTTCGTGGGCCGCATCAGCCGCTCCAAGGGGTTTGGCACGCTGGTGCGAGCCTTCGCGCGCTTCTCGTCACGCCATGGCGGTGGCATCAAGCTGCTGGTGCTGGGGCAGGGCTTCATGGACACGCTGCCGCAGCATCCCCATCTGGTCTACGGCGGCTTTGTCGGCGATGCCGAGCGCGACGCCTTGATGGCCGGCGCCCTGGCCACGGTGGTGACTTCCAAGCACGAGAGCCTTTCACTGGTGACACTGGAAAGCATGGCGATGGAAACGCCGGTGATCGTCAACGGTCGTTCCGAGGTGCTGCAGGCGCATGTGGACGATTCGGGCTGCGGAGTCGCCTACGGCCTGGGCGGCTTGGCCGCCGCGTTCTCGGGTTTCGTCGCGTTGAGCGACGACGAACGCAAGGCCATGGGTCGGCGCGGCAAGGCCTACGTGCAGCGCCAGTACAGCTGGCCGCGGGTGCAGCAGGCCTGGCTGGAGGCGCTGCAACGCACCGCGCTGCCGCCGCGGGCCGCCGTCAGTGCCGTCGCCGAGCGCGAAGGGGCCGACACATGAAGGTGCTCTACGACGCCCAGATCTTCCGACAGCAGCGTTATGGCGGCATCTCGCGCTACTTCTGCGAAATCGCGCCGCGCATCAACGCCGCCCCAGACACGCAGGCGCGGATCCTGGCGCCGCGTTATCAGAACGCCTATTTGCGCGAGATCGACCCTGCCGTGCGCGTGGGCTGGTTTTCGCGCCGCACGAGCCGCCCCGTGTGGCTGCACAAGATGGCGATGCGCGCCACCGAACGCCTGACCTCGGCCATCTTCAGGCCCGACGTGGTGCACGAGACCTACTTCTTCGGCCCCACCGTGAAGGCCCCGCAGGCACGCCGCGTGTTGACCATCTACGACATGATCCACGAGCGCTTCCCGCAGCTGTTTGCCGCCGACAACCCCGACTCGCGCGCCAAGCGCGCCGCTGCGTTGCGCGCCGATCACGTGATCTGCATCTCGGAGTGCACGCGCCGCGACGTGATTGAATTGCTGGGCCTGCCCCCCAACAAGGTCACGGTCACCTACCTCAGCGCCAGCCTGCGCCCGCCTCCCGTGCTGCCCCCGCTGCCCGACCTCGGCGGCCGGCCCTACCTGCTGTTCGTGGGCGACCGGGGCGGCTACAAGAACTTCAGTGGCCTGCTGCGGGCGCTGCGGGGCTCGACGCTGCTGCAAGACCTGCAACTGGTGTGTTATGGCGGCGGTGCGATGAAACCCCAGGAATGGGCCCAGATCGACGAACTGGGGCTTGCGCGCGAACGCGTCATCCACTGCGGCGGCGATGACGCCACGCTCGCCGCCCTGTATGCCGGCGCACGGTGTTTCGTCTGTCCTTCGAAATACGAAGGCTTCGGCCTGCCGCCCCTCGAAGCCATGCACTGTGGCTGCCCGGTGGTCTGCAGCACCGGTGGCAGCCTGCCCGAAGTGACGGGCCAGGCCTGTGCCCCGTTCGACCCGGACGATATCGATGCGATGCGCCACGCCATTGAATCGGTCGCGCTGTCGGACAGCCGACGCGCCACGCTGCGCGGGTTGGGATACGAGCAGACCCGGCGCTTTTCATGGGACCGCTGCGCGGCCGAAACCCTGGACGTGTACCGCGGGCTGATGCCCACCCGGTGACGCCACAGCGCGAGAACAGCACACCATGCGCAAAGCACTGATCTGCGGCATCACCGGGCAGGACGGCGCCTATCTGGCACGCCTGCTGCTGGCCAAGGGTTACGAGGTGTGGGGCACTTCGCGCGACGCGCAGACGAGCAGCTTTGCCAATCTCCAGCAGCTGGGCCTGGCGGGCCAGGTTCGCACGCTGTCGATGGCGCCGAGTGACTTTCGCAGCGTGCTCGGCGCCATCGACAAGAGCAGCCCTGACGAGATCTACAACCTGGCCGGGCAAACCTCGGTCGGCCTGTCGTTCGAGCAGCCCGCCGAGGCATTGGAGAGCATTGCGTCATCGACGCTGAACCTGCTGGAGGTGATGCGTTTCCTGGGCCGGCCGCTGCGTTTCTACAACGCGGGCTCCAGCGAATGTTTTGGCGACACCCAAGGCCAGGCCGCCAACGAGCACACCGCGTTCCAGCCGCGCAGCCCCTATGCGGTGGCCAAGTCCACCGCGCACTGGCTGGTGGCCAACTACCGCGAGGCCTATGGCCTCTATGCCTGCACCGGTGTGCTGTTCAACCACGAGTCCCCGCTGCGGCCCGCGCGTTTTGTCACGCGCAAGATCGTCGACGGTGCGCTGGACATCGCCGAGGGCCGTGCCCGCAGCCTGAGCCTGGGAACGCTGGATGTCTCGCGCGACTGGGGCTGGAGCCCTGAGTACGTCGAGGCCATGTGGACCATGCTGCAGTCCGATCGCGCCGACGATTACGTCATCGCCACCGGCCAGTCGCACACCTTGCGCGAGTTCGTGCAGACCGCCTTCGACGCCGTCGGACTCGACTGGCGGCAGCACGTGGTGGTCGACGCCACGTTGGCACGCCGGTCGGAAATCAACTACAGCTGTGGCGACGCGTCGAAGGCCGCGCAGCACCTGGGCTGGCGCGCCCGCAGCGCGATGCCGCAGGTGGTGCAGCAGATGGTGGCCGAGCTGCGCGCTCGTCGCCTGGGCGCAGTTCCTCCGTGAGCATCCCTGTAGGCGACGCCGGGGGCAGCTTTCCTCGCTGGCAAGCCCGGCTGACCCGGGCGCCGGGCTTGCAGTTCGAGGCGGGGCGTCGGCTCCAAGCGGTGGCACCAGCGGCGCCGACGGCTGGCACGCTGCGGGTGTCCTACATCACGGTGGTGCGCAACGCTGCCGGCACCGTGCAGCGCACGCTGGACAGCGTGGCCGCACAGAGCTGGCCGCATGTGGAGCACATCGTGCTGGACGGCGCATCCACCGACGGCACATTGGACATCCTGCGCCAGCGCGCCGCGTCGCTGGACTACGTGGCCTCGGCTCCCGACGCCGGCCTGTACGACGCGCTGAACCGGGCCGTGTCGCTGGCCCAGGGCGACCTGTTGTGCGTGTTGAACGCCGACGACTGGCTCACACCCGATGCCGCCGAAGTGGCGGCCCGGGCCTACGCTGGCGACCCCTCGCCCGCGCCACGGCTGTTGTGCACGGCGGCCTGGGTGCACGACGGCGATCGGCGTTCGCTCTGGCTGCCCGAGCGCATCGACGCCAGCGCGGTGCTGCGCTGTGCCAACCTGTGCCACAACGGCGTCTATGCGCACCGGCTTGCGTACCAGGCTTCGGGGCCGTACCGCACCGAGCTGCGCATCGCGGCAGACTTTTCATGGCTGGTGCAGTGCCAGCGTGCGGGTGTGCAGTTTCAATATCTCGACACGCCCACCGTGCATTACCAGCTGGGCGGCATGTCCAGCGACAAGCAGCGCCACACACGGGAATGCCTGCAGGTGCTGCGGGCGCAACTGCCCGAACTCGGCGAAGACGAAGCCTGGGGCCTGATGCACTGTTTTCACGGTTTCGACGGCAACCTGGAAGCTTTTGCCAGCAACGCGCCCGTGCACCGGGGCCGCTTCCTGCAAGCACTGGCGCGGAGCCACGGCGACAACCCTTTCCTGATGCAGGCATTGGCGCTGGCCAGCGCCCACGTGATGGTGCATCCGGCCGATCGCACACCGGCGGGGCGGCTGTCGCGTTCTGAAAAGCTGAGGCGCAGCCTGCACAAGCGGCGCCAGGCGCTGCGCGCCTTGTTCGGCAAGCTGGCGCGCTGATCAGCGCGCTGGACCTTCGCAGCATCCAGGCCCCGGATAATCCCGCGCATGCAGATACACCGCAGCTTGTTTCATGCCCAGTCTTGGGCCGGCTCGGGCCTGGCGCTGACGATCGGCAACTTCGACGGTGTGCACCGGGGCCACCAGGCGATGCTGGCCCTGCTGACCAGTGAGGCCAGGCACCGCGGGCTGCCCAGCTGTGTACTGACCTTCGAACCGCATCCGCGCGACTTCTTCGCTGCGCGTGCGCCGCGCGGTGGCGAGCACCCCGCCCCGCCGGCACCGGCCCGCGTGGCCACGCTGAGGGACAAGCTGGCCGAGCTGCAGCATTGCGGCATCGACCACGTGGTAGTGGCCCGCTTCGGCGAACGCGTGGCTGCGCTGCCGGCCGCGGCGTTCATCGACGACGTGCTGGTGCGCAGCCTGCGCACCCAGTACGTGCTCGTGGGCGACGACTTTCGTTTCGGCTCCAGGCGCGGCGGCACCTACGCCATGCTCGACGAAGCGGGTTCGCGCCAGGGTTTTGACGTCGCGCGCATGAACAGCTACGAGGTGCATGGACTTCGCGTCAGCAGTTCAGCGGTGAGGCAAGCGCTGGCTGCGGGCGACATGGCAGGCGCGGCCGTGTTGCTGGGCCGGCCCTACTGCGTGAGCGGCCGCGTCACACGCGGGCGCCAGCTGGGCCGCCAGCTCGACTTTCCGACGCTGAACCTGCGTTTCGGACACCCCAGGCCGGCCACCAGCGGCATCTTCGTGGTGCGCGTGCATGGCCTCGCTGCACAGCCGATACCCGCCGTGGCCAGCCTGGGTGTGCGGCCCACGGTGGAAGACAACGGTCGCGTGCTGCTGGAAACGCATTGCCTTGAATGGCCTCAAAGCCTGGGCCCTGAAGGCGGCTATGGCCGTTGCATACGCGTGGAGCTGCTGCACAAGCTGCACGACGAGCTGAAGTACGAAACGCTGCAAGACCTGCGCGAAGGCATCGCCCGCGACACCCAGGCAGCGCAACGCTGGCATCAGGCCAGCAAATAACCAACGCCGTCGACCACGGCGGCGGCCCAAGGCTGTAACGTCGTCACCTTAGAATGTCGGGCATGCCGACCTCTCTGCCGCACTCGCCCCTGCAGCAAGCGCTGTCACTGCAGCCTGGTGCAGGCGTGCATGCCGCGCTTTACCGCCAGTGCTCGCGCGACCGAATTACGACCGCGCGGTAAGTGCCGCCTGGCAGGCGCCCGCCGGCGCCGTGCCCCTTTGACGCCCAAGCTGCTGCCACCGTGCAGCGCACCCGCCAACCCCGGTCCGCGGCCCCGCGGACTGCCCAGCCAGACAAACGGAACCTGTGCCCTCAACCGGAGCGCACATCCACCTGTCTGACCCGAGACCAGCGATGAGCACCGACAACGCCAGCACCACCCCCGACTACCGCAGCACCCTGAACCTGCCCGACACACCCTTCCCAATGCGCGGCGACCTGCCCAAGCGCGAACCGGGCTGGGTGAAGGCCTGGAACGACACCAGCGCCAGCAACCACGGCGGCCTGTACAAGCGCCTGCGCAACGCGCGCCACGGCGCGCCGCTGTTCGTGCTGCACGACGGCCCGCCCTATGCCAATGGCGCCATCCACATGGGCCACGCCGTCAACAAGGTGCTGAAGGACATGATCGTCAAGGCCCGGCAGTTGGCCGGCTTCGACGCGCACTACGTGCCCGGCTGGGACTGCCATGGCCTGCCGATCGAAAACGCGATTGAAAAGAAACACGGCCGCAGCCTCAGCCGCGACGAGATGCAGGCCAAGAGCCGCGCCTATGCCACCGAGCAGATCGCGCAGCAGATGACCGACTTCCAACGCCTGGGCGTGCTGGGCGATTGGGAACATCGTTATGCCACCATGGACCCGGCCAATGAGTCGGGCCAGATCCGGGCCTTCAAGCGCGTCATCGAGCGTGGTTTTGTCTATCGTGGCCTGAAGCCGGTGTACTGGTGTTTCGACTGCGGCAGCTCGCTGGCCGAGTTCGAAATCGAATATGCCGACAAGAAGAGCCAGACGCTGGACGTCGCATTTCCTTGCGCCGAACCCGACAAGCTGGCCGCAGCCTTTGGCTTGCCCAGCCTGCCCCAAGCCGCCTTTGCGGTGATCTGGACCACCACCGCGTGGACCATCCCGGCCAACCAGGCCCTGAACCTGAACCCGGCGCTGGAATACGCCCTCGTGGACACCGAACGCGGCTTGCTGCTGCTGGCCGCATCGCTGGTGGAAAAGTGCATGACGCGGTACGGCCTGCAAGGCACGGTGCTGGCCACGACGCTGGGTGAAAAGCTCGGCGGTATCCGGTTCAAGCACCCGTTGGCCGACACCGATGTCGGCTACGACCGGGTCAGCCCTGTCTATCTGGCCGACTACGCCACCGCCGACGACGGCACCGGCATCGTGCACAGCAGCCCGGCTTACGGTGTGGACGACTTCAACTCGTGCATCGCGCACGGCGTGAAGGTCGACGACATCCTGAACCCGGTGCAGGGCAACGGCAGCTATGCGCCCGACTTCCCACTCTTCGGCGGCCAGAACATCTGGAAGGCCGCGCCTGTGATCATCGACACGCTGCGCAGCGCGGGCCGCCTGTTGGCCACCGAGACCATCACGCACAGCTACCCGCACTGCTGGCGCCACAAGTCGCCAGTGATCTACCGCGCTGCGGCGCAATGGTTCATCCGCATGGACGAGGGTGCCGGTGTCTTCACCAAGGACAAGGCGCCGCAGACCCTGCGACAGATGGCGTTGAACGCCATCGACCAGACCCGCTTCTATCCCGAGAACGGGCGTGCCCGCCTGCGCGACATGATCGCCAACCGGCCCGACTGGTGCATCAGCCGCCAGCGCAGCTGGGGCGTGCCGCTGCCCTTCTTCCTGCACAAGGACAGTGGCGAACTGCACCCGCGCACGATGGAGATCCTGGACCAGGCGGCCGACATCGTGGCTGCCGGTGGCATCGAGGCCTGGAGCCGCATGACCACCGAGCAGGTGCTGGGCGCCACCGACGCGCCGCACTACACGAAGAGCAGCGACATCCTGGAGGTCTGGTTCGACAGCGGCAGCACCTTCTGGCATGTGCTGCGCGGTCAGCACCCGGGCGGCTACCACGAGGCCGGCCCCGAGGCCGACCTGTACCTGGAAGGCCACGACCAGCACCGCGGCTGGTTCCACAGCTCGCTGCTGCTGGCCTGCGCGCTGTACGGCCGCGCGCCTTACCGCGGCCTGCTCACGCACGGCTTCACGGTGGACAGCCAGGGCCGCAAGATGAGCAAGAGCATGGGCAACGGCATCGAACCGCAAAAGGTCAGCACCAGCATGGGTGCCGAGATCATCCGACTGTGGGTGGCCGCCAGCGACTATTCGGGCGACATCGCCGGTGACGACAAGATCCTGGCACGCGTGGTGGATGGCTACCGCCGCATCCGCAATACGCTGCGCTTTCTGCTCGCCAACACTTCTGATTTCAACGCCGGCACCGACGCCGTGCCCTTGGCGCAGATGCTGGAAGTCGACCGCTGGGCACTGTCTCGGGCGGCGCAGTTCCAGGCCGAGCTGTTGAAGCACTACGAGGTGTATGAGTTCCACCCCGTGGTGGCCAAGTTGCAGGTGTTCTGCAGCGAAGACCTGGGCGCGTTCTATCTCGACGTGCTGAAAGACCGCCTGTACACCACTGCCCCCGGCAGCCTGGCACGGCGCAGTGCGCAAACGGCGCTGCACCACATCACGCAGGCGCTGCTGCGCTGGATGGCGCCCTTCCTGAGCTTCACCGCCGAAGAGGCGTGGGCGCTGGTCGGTCCCAGGCAGTCGGGTTCGCCGTCCATCTTCTGCGAAACCTACTGGGACTTCGAGGCACCCGACGCTGAGCTCTTGCAGCGCTGGTCACGCATTCGCGAGGTGCGCGAACTGGTGAACAAGGAGATCGAGGCGGTGCGCGTCACGGGCACCGTGGGCTCTTCGTTGCAGGCCAACGTCGTCATCACGGCTGCGCCGGCCGACCATGCGTTGCTGGCGGCGCTGGGTGACGACCTGCGCTTTGTCTGCATCACGTCTGTGGCCACGCTGGTGGCGGGTGATGCGCTGGCGGTGACGGTGCAGCCCTCCGCTGCCACCAAGTGCGAACGCTGCTGGCACTGGCGCAGCGACGTGGGCCACGACGCCACTCACCCGGGCCTGTGTGGCCGCTGCACCAGCAACCTCTACGGCGCCGGCGAACCGCGCCAGGCGGCCTGAGCATGGCGGCGCGTGGCAGCAAGTCGGGGCCCAGCCTGTGGTTGTGGCTGGGGCTGGCGGCGGTGGTGATCCTGGCCGACCAGGTAACGAAGACCCTGGTCATCGGCTGGTTCTCGCTGGGTGACGTGCGGCCCGTCACCAGTTACTTCAATCTGGTGCGCGCGCATAACCCGGGCGCCGCCTTCTCCTTTCTGGCCGATGCCGGCGGCTGGCAGCGCTGGATGTTTGCCGGCCTGGGGCTGGTGGTGTCGGGCTTCATCGTCTGGATGATCCGCAGCCACCCGGGTGAAAAGCTGTTCTGCTTTGCCGTCAGCATGATCATGGGCGGTGCGCTGGGCAACGTCGTCGACCGCTTGCAGCACGGCTACGTGGTGGACTTCCTGCAATTCAGGTTCTCCCTGCTGCAGCCGGTGTTTCAGGGCGGCTACTTTCCAGCCTTCAACCTGGCTGACAGCGCCATCACGCTGGGCGCGGTCTGCCTGATACTGGATGAGCTGTTGCGCGTGCGCCGCGCGCGCTGACCTGCATCGACACGCACGCACGCCGCGCACCCGGGCTTGTCCTGAGTGCCGCACCCGGTTGGCACGCCTAAGCTGCCGCCATGGAACCGCTGTCGCAGTCCCCACCGCTGGCTCAGGCCGCAGAGGCGGTTGCAGCGGCAACCGACGCGCCCGCCCCGGCTGCCCCGGCTGTAAGTGCTGCTGAACCAGCGGCCATCCGGCTCAACCCGCTGACCTTCAAGGACCCACTGCGCTGGCTGCGGCTGGGCTTGCACGACTTCCTGCAGGCACCGGTGATCGGCATCTTCTATGGCCTGTGTTTCATGGTCATGGGCTGGGCGCTGATGAAGGTCTTCGAGAGTGCGCCGGCCTACACCTTGGCGCTGTCCGCGGGTTTTCTGCTGATGGGGCCTTTCCTGTGCCTGGGCCTGTACCGTGTCAGCCAGCGACTTGAAAACGGTGAAAAGCCCGACTTCGGCGACTCGCTGCTGGCCTGGGACACGCGCACCGGGCAGCTGGGCACCTTCGGCTTTGTGCTGCTGGTGCTGGAGATGCTGTGGGGCCGCGCCACGCTGGTGGTGTTTGCCGTCAGCTTCGACGGCATGCCCGACTTCAAGGGTTCTTTGCTGGCCTTGCTGGACGCGCAGAACCTGCCTTTCATCGCCGCCTGGGCCGCCGTGGGCGCGCTCTTCGCCAGCCTCATCTACGCGGTCAGCGTGGTGTCGATCCCGATGATCCTGCACCGGCAGACCGACGCCGTCACGGCGGGCCTGACCAGCATGCGGCTGGTGCTGACGCAGACGGGCGTGATGCTGTGGTGGGCGGCGCTGATTGCGGGCCTGGTGCTGCTGGCGCTGTTGCCCTGGTTTGCGGGCCTGGTGGTCGTGGGGCCGGTGCTGGGGCACGCCACCTGGCACGCCTATCGCAACGCCGTGGCCGACCCGCTGGCGCCAGCCTGAGCGCAGCCCTTCGAACGGAGCCAGCAGTCGTCAGCGCCGGTCACCCATCGCATGGGCGATGGTGCTGAGGTCCACGTACTCCAGATCGCTGCCAGCCGGCACACCGCGCGCCAGCCGCGTCACCTTCAGGCCGCGTGCCTTCAGCGCCGTGGCCAGCGCATGGGCCGTGACCTCGCCCTCGGCGGTGAAGCCAGTGGCCAGTATCACTTCCTGCACGACGCCGTCATCGGCGCGCTGCAGCAGCTGTTCGGCACCGATGTCGTCCACACCCACGCCGTCCAGCGGGCTCACGCGGCCCATCAGCACGAAGTACAGGCCCTTGTAGCTGCCGCTGCGCTCCAGCGCCGCCTGGTCGGCCGGGCTTTCCACCACGCACAACTGGCGCGCGTCGCGCTGCGGGTCGCGGCAGGTGCCGCACAACAGCTGCGCTGTGAAGGTGTGGCAGCGTTGGCAGTGCTGCGTGCCCTGCACCGCTTCTTGCAGCGCGGCAGCCAGGCGCTGCGCACCTTCGCGGTCGTGCTGCAGCAGATGAAACGCCATGCGCTGCGCCGATTTCACGCCCACGCCGGGCAACCGGCGCAGCGCCTCGACGAGGCCGTCGATCAGTGGCTCAGCCACGCGGACTCAGGTCCACGAGCGATGCGGGCGCCGCGGGCAAGGACCGAAGCCGGCCACTTTCAGAAAGGAAACTTCATGCCCGGGGGCAGCGGCATGCCGGCCGTGAGCTTGCCCATCTTCTGGGTGCTGACTTCTTCAGCCTTTTGAACGGCCGCGTTGAAAGCCGCCGCCACCATGTCTTCCAGCATGTCCTTGTCTTCGGCCAGCAAGCTGGGGTCGATGGTGACGCGCTTGACGTCGTGCTTGCACGTCATCACCACTTTCACCAGGCCGGCGCCGGATTGGCCTTCCACTTCCATCAGCGCCAGTTCGTCCTGCGCGCGTTTCATGTTGTCTTGCATGGCCTGGGCTTGTTTCATCAAGCCGGCCAGTTGGCCCTTCATCATGGCAGTCGTCCTTTGTGGTTCAAGCGGGATTGTTGGGTCAAACGGGTTTGATCGATCCCGGCACGATGCGTGCGCCCTTGAACTGCGACAGCAGTTCGCGCACCACCGGGTCTTGCTGGATGCTGGCTTCGGCGGCCTCTTGCCGGCGCTGGCGCTCGGCAGCATCGCGCAGCGCAGGAGAATCCTGCGGCGTGCCGGCTTCGATTTCCAGCATCACGGCCTCGCCCAGCAGCAAGGCCAGCGCAGCGGACAGCTTGTCGGCCAGCACCGGGTTGCGCAATGGCTCCCGGGCCACCACCAGATGCCAGCGTTGCGGTGTTGCAGCGGTGTCGACGCGGCGCAGGCCGGCCTGGGTGGCCAGTTCCTTCACCAGCGCAGCCACCGCACCCTGTTCGCACAGGGCCTTGACGCATTCATCCCAGCGCTGACCCAAGGCCGGCTCGATGGCCACGCCCCGCTGCGCCAGCGTGGCTGCCGTCCCAGCCGTCCCAGCCGTCCCAGCGACCGGGGCTGCGGCAGGCAACTGCGATGGCGGGGCGCTGGAAACTGCGGCGCCGACGCCGATCGGTTGCACGGCCTTTGCTGCGGCACTGGGGGCCAGAGACGCATCGCTTGCAGGGCTGGTGGGCAACTCGACAGCCGGGCGTGCCGCCGCCGGCAGCTTGGCTGTTGGTGGTGATGGAGCGCGCAAGGGCGCCGCGCGAGGTTCTCGTGTGGGCGAAGTCGCCAACTCGGGCTGCGGCCCTTGCGGGGCAAATGCCAGAAAGCGCAGCAAGACCATCGTCAAGCCGGCGTATTCGTCGCTCACCAGACCCAGCTCTTCGCGTCCCTTGAGCGCCATGCTGTAGAGCAACTGGGTCTCGTCGGGCGCCAGCAGCGGCGCGGCGCGGCGCGCATCGGTGGTGTCGGGGTCTTGCTCGTCCAGGCCGCCGGGCACCACCTGCTCCACGGCCATTTCCTGCAGCAGCAGCGCCAGTTCGTCCAGCGTGGCCGCTGCCGACAGGCCCAGGCCGCGCAGGCCATCCACCACCGCCAGCACGGCAGCGCCGTCGTTGGCGGCCAGCGCCAGCACCAGCGCCAGCGTGTGGACGCGGTCGACGCTGCCCAGCATGGTGCGCACCACCTCCTGCGTCAACTGCCCGCCGCCGTAGGCGATGGCCTGGTCGGTCAACGACAGACCGTCTCGCATCGAGCCCCGCGCCGCGCGCCCCAGCAAGGCCAGCGCACCGTCGTCGAAAGGCACGCTTTCGGCGGTGAGCACCCGTTCCAGGTGTTCCCGCACGGTGGCCGGCGCCATCGGCCGCAGATTGAACTGCAGGCAGCGGCTCAGCACCGTGGGCAGCATCTTTTCAGGGTCGGTGGTGGCGAGCACGAATTTCAGGTAGTCGGGTGGCTCTTCCAGCGTCTTCAGCAGCGCGTTGAAGGCTTCCTTGGTGAGCTGGTGCGCCTCGTCGATCATGAAGACCTTGAAGCGGCCCACGCCTGGCTTGTAGGCGGCGCGCTCGATCATGTCGCGCACCTCGTCGATGCCGCGGTTGCTGGCCGCGTCGAGCTCGATGTAGTCGATGAAACGGTCGGCGTCGATCTCGGTGCAGGCCTGGCACACGCCACAGGGCTCGGCCGTGATGCCCCCGGTACCGTCCGGCCCGGTGCAGTTCAAGCTCTTGGCCAGGATGCGGCTGACGGTGGTCTTGCCGATGCCGCGCGTGCCGGTGAACAGATAAGCGTGGTGCAGGCGGCCCTGCGTGAGCGCATTGCTCAGCGCCTGCACCACGTGTTCCTGCCCCACCATCTGCGCAAAGCTGCGCGGTCGGTATTTGCGGGCGAGAACGACGTAGGCCATGACAACGATTCTACGGGGGCAGGGATAATCATCAGCCATGCCATCCGCCTTGACTCCCGTGCCCACTTCCCTGCCCGCAGACACCAGCCGGAGCGCCGCCGCCGGCCCGCTGACTTACGAACAAGCCGGCGTCCAGTACGACCTGATCGACCCGCTCAAGGTGGCGGCGCAGCGCGCCGCTGCCAGCACCGCACGTCACCTCGTCGACAAGGGATTCCAGGAGGTGGTGGCATCGCGCGGCGAGTCGGCCTATGTCGTGGACGTAGGCCCCTTCCACCTGGCCAGCATCGTCGAATGCCTGGGTACCAAGACCCTGGTGGCTGACGAGATGCAGCGCCTCACCGGCACCAGCTACTTCGCCGGCATCGCGCAAGACACCATCGCGATGGCTGTCAACGACCTCATCACCGTCGGCGCCACGCCGCTGGTGGTGCAGGCCTACTGGGCCGCTGGCGGCAGCGACTGGTTTGCCGACACGGCCCGTGCACAAAGTCTGGTGCAGGGCTGGAAAGATGCCTGCGACGTCTGCGGCGTGGCCTGGGGAGGCGGCGAGACACCAGCGCTGGCAGGCATCGTGGAAGCCGGTCGCATCGATCTGGCAGCCTCGTGCACGGGCATCGTCAACCCCAAGGCACGCCTGAGCCTGGGCGACCAGCTGGGCCCGGGTGACGCCATCGTGCTGCTGGCCAGCAGTGGCATCCATGCCAACGGCCTGAGCCTGGCGCGCAAACTGGCCGAGCGGCTGCCACAGGGTTATCTGACCGAGATCGAACCCGGCTTGCGCTACGGCGACGCCCTGTTGGCACCGACCACGCTGTACTCACCGGTCACCGAAGCTTTGTGGGCCGCGGGCATTGCCGTGCACTATGCCGCCAACATCACCGGCCACGGCTGGCGCAAGCTGTTGCGCCACCCCAAGGCGCTGAGCTATCGCATCCACACCCTGCCCCCCGTGCCGCCGGTGCTGCGTTTCATCCAGCAGCAGGCAGGACACGACGCCGCCGAGGCCTACGGCACGCTGAACATGGGCGCCGGCTTTGCGCTGTTCGTGGCCGCTGAAGTGGCGCAGCGCGCTGCTGACGTGGCCGCGTCCTGCGGCGTGCCCGCCTGGGTGGCGGGTGAGGTGCAGGTGGGGCCGAAGCAACTGATGATCGAACCGCTGGGCGTGCAGTTTTCCGGCGGCGACCTGCAGCTGCGCTGACCCTTACAATCGTCGGTGACGGGCCTCCCCGCATGGAGGCGCGCCCAACCGGGTCAGGTGGGGAACCAAGCAGCCCTAAGCGCAAGCACCAGTGCCGGGGGTAAGGCTCGTCACCCTTTTTTTTGTGGTCGAGCCCTGCACTAACGCAGTTGAGGCTGGATTTGGCTCTGCCTCGCCGTGCCCGGTCTTCTAGCGCGCAGCGCGCGCAGACTGCGCCGCAGCACGCAACCCCGGCTTTTGAGCCTGCCGCTCCGGTGGCAAGGCGTCCAGATCACCGGCCACTGTTTTTCCGGCTATGGCCTGGGCCGGCTTGTCGCGCAATGCAGACTGCAGGTCAGCAGCGCTGAACTCCAGCACCGTGCCGTAGCGCTGCAACACCCGGCCCAGCGCCGCATTGACGCGGACCGAAGGCAAGGCCAAGGCGTCCACCACCTCGTGCGCGCAACTGGCCAGCGTGCGCAGCATCTCTTCGTCGCTGGTGATCTTGTGCACCAGCGTGCCCAGTGGCAGCCGACGCGTCATCAAGAGCACGGCGTCGTCCAGCCCCCAGTAGCGTCCCACGGCCAGCCCGATGGCTTCGATGTCGGCACCCAGCACCGCGAAGGAAGCGCCTTCCTCGGTCATGCCAGGTTCTTCGGCCGCGCCTGCGCGTGGCGCCGCTGCGGGTTGCATCAGGCGTTCGATCTGCACAGCTTCTTCGGGGAAGTGGTAACGCACCACCAGCCGGCCCAGGTCCTGCAGCACCGTGACGAGAAAGACAACCTCGCTGTCGTAGCCCGCGGGCCGCAAGGCCAGCGCCAGCCGGGCCGCGCGGCGGCTGCGTGCCATCTGCTGTTGCAGGGCGCGGGCGCCGGCATCGTCCAGCGGGCCGGGCCACTTTCTGATGGCGGTGGCCGCACGGCGCACACCTTCCAGCCCCAGCATCGCAATGGCGCGGCGCACGGTCAGCACCGGTCCGCTGCTGGTGGCCTGGGCGCTCTTGCCTTGCGCCGAATTCACCAGGCGCAGCAGCTCAAAGGACAGCGCCAAGTCCTCCAGCACCACCTCGGCCAGTTCGCTGGTGCGTTTCCGGTCCATCATCGTCAGGCGGGCCGCACGCTCCGACGCGCCAGGCAGCGCGGGCAGAACGCCACCTGCGCGCAAACGGTCGGCCAGCAGCGCCAGCGGCCTACCGTCCTGGCTGTCGGCAAGCTGCCAACCTTCCAGCGCGCTGAGCAACGTGCGCGCATTGCGGTAGCGCTGGCGTTCCTGGCGGTCGGTGGTGCGGTTGGCGATGGCCCGCAGCGGCTCGCTCAACGGTTGCGCCAGGTTCCAGGGCAGGCGCACCACCTCCGGACCATGAGGCGGCATGCGTTTGATGACCTGCCCGGTGTCCTTCGCCTCCAGCGGCGGCTGGCCCACCAGCAGCGTGTGCAGCACCACGCCGCAAGCCAGCACGTCGCGCTCGGCGGCCAACCGATGCAGGTTGCGTAAGCCCGATTCGGAATCCAGCGGCGCGGGTGCGGTGCTGGCTGACCCTTGTGGTGGCTCGGCCCAGGCCATGGCCAGCGCT
The DNA here is from genome assembly GCA_031429255.1 of Rubrivivax sp. Classification (GTDB taxonomy): domain Bacteria; phylum Pseudomonadota; class Gammaproteobacteria; order Burkholderiales; family Burkholderiaceae_C; genus Rubrivivax. Next base: position 413 of record JANOZF010000187.1, on the reverse strand, counting down.
GCGCCGGCACCGGAGAGGGTCAGCTGGCCGTTGTTGTCCACCAGCAGCAGGTAGGTCTGCGGGTCGTGATGGGCCACGCCGGCTTCGTGTGCATAGGCCAGGCCCTGCAAGGCCTGCTGCACCATCGCCACGGCTTCGTTGCCGGGCATGCCGCGGCTGGCCAGGCTGTCGGCCACGGTGCTGCGGTTGCGCAGGTCGTGCAGCATGAATGGCCAGCCTTCGCGCACGCCCACCTCCAGCAGCGGCGCCAGGTGCGGATGTTTGAGTCTTTCGACCAGGCGGGCACCAAACTGCCACTGCTCCAGCGCATGCAGACTCGGCGGCTGCACGCGCGGCAACACCAGCAACAGCGGTTGATCGCTGTCAGCAGCAAGCACGCTCCAGGCCATGGTGCGCTCGCTGCGCCCCAGCAG
>JANOZF010000186.1:0-11476 GCA_031429255.1 Rubrivivax sp. | reverse complement strand
ATGCCGACGTGGATCTTCTTCACCAGGCCCAGGTTGGTGTGGTCGGCCTCGACCTGGATGATCTTCGCTTCCTTGGGCCAGTAGTCCATGCCGTACTGCGGCAGCGTGCCGAAGGGGCCCAGGCGTGAACCCAGCGCAATGACCACGTCGGCCTGCGCCATAAGCTTCATGGCAGCCTTGCTGCCCTGGTAGCCCAGCGGGCCGCACCACAACGGGTGGCTGGCGGGGAAACTGTCGTTGCGCAGATAGCCATTGACGACAGGCGCGCCCAGGCGTTCAGCCAGCGCCTTGCACTCGTTCACCGCATCACCCAGCACCACGCCGCCGCCGGCAATGATGACCGGGAACTTGGCCGTGCGCAGCAACTCGACGGCAGCCTGCAGGCTCATCTCGCCGCCGCTGCCGCGCTCCACGCGCATGGGCTGCGGAATCTCGCAGGTGATCTCGCCGTAGAAGTGGTCGCGCGGAATGTTCAGCTGCGTCGGGCCCATTTCAGACATCGCGCGGTCGAAGCAGCGCGCGGTGAACTCGGCCATGCGCTTGGGATTGTTCACATGGCCCTGGTACTTGGTGAATTCCTGGAACATGGGCAGCTGCTGCGCTTCCTGGAAACCACCCAGGCCCATGCCCATGGTGCCGGTCTCGGGCGTGATCATCACCACCGGACTGTGCGACCAGTAGGCCGCGGCAATGGCCGTCACGCAGTTGCTGATGCCGGGGCCGTTCTGGCCGATGACCACGCCGTGGCGGCCGCTGACGCGCGCATAACCGTCGGCCATGTGGGCGGCGCCCTGTTCGTGCACCACCGGGATCAGCGTGATGCCGGCCGGCGCGAAGATGTCCATCGCGTCCATGAAGGCCGAACCCATGATGCCGAACATGTGCGTCACGCCGTTGGCCACCATGGTTTCGACAAAGGCCTCGGACGGCGTCATCTTCTGCGGGCCCTGCACGGCCTGGCGGGCGGGAATCTGGTCGGGTGCGTTCATGGTGGTGGTCCTGGGGGTGGAGTTTCGTTTCAAATTTCGGGACGTCGGGTTCCGGATTATTACCAGAACAGGGCAGCTCACGCTACCATCGTGGCCATGAAACGCGATGTGCAAAGCGCCGTGCTGCCAGCCCCTGCTTCCGAAGCAGACAGCACCGACACGCCTGCTCTGCGCCTGTTTGCGCTGCTGGAACTCGTGGCCGCTCAAGACCGCCTGTTTTCACTGCAAAGCCTGGTGGAAGACACCGGCTGGCCCAAGCCCAGCGTGCACCGCATGCTGCAGCAGCTTGAAACGGCCGGCCTTGTACAGCGTGAAGCCGACAGCCGCCACTACAGCACCGGCCTTCGCCTGCGCCGCTTTGCACACACGCTGCTGGCCAACAGCACTTTTCACGGCGCACGCCACCGCGTGCTGCGCGCGCTGGTGGACGAGGTGGGTGAGAGCTGCAACATCACCGCGCTGGCCGGTGGCGAGGTGGTGTACCTGGACCGCGTGGAAACTGCCGCACCGCTGCGCTTTTACCTGCACCCGGGGTCGCAGGTGCCGGTGCACTGCTCGGCCAGTGGCAAGGTCTTCTTGTCTCAGATGCAGCCGGTGCAGCGCGCACGGCTGCTGCAGGTGGCGCCACTGGAGCGCTGCACGCCCGCCACCTTGACCGACGCCGCAGCTTTGGGCCGCGAACTGGCCGATGTGCAGCGCATGGGCTATGCGCTGGACCGTGAGGAATTTCTGCCCGGTCTGGTGTGCGTGGCGGTGCCCGTGCCCAGCACCGACCCGCAAGGCCGTGCAGCGCTGTGCGTGGCGCTGCAGGCCCCCGCCGTGCGCCTGCCCATCGAACGCGCGCTGACGTGGTTGCCTGCGCTGCAGCGCGCCGCACAGGCGCTGGGCCGCATCGAGGCCGACGCGCTGACAGACCCCGCGCCGGGCCGCGCTGCGGCAACAGCGCCGGCTGCCACCGCGCGCGGTGGCAGCGCCGGCGCGAACATCTTGACCCAGGCAGCCCGTGAGGCGCATTCCACGCGCAAGACTGCCGCACCGCGGCAGGCGCTGCCCCAGCAGCGCGCCGCGCAGCCCAAGAAGACCCGATGACCGATCTCGCAGACCTTCAACCCGACACCACGGCATCGGTGGCCGACAGCTTCGGCATCGACAGCGCGCTGCGCGTGCCCGCCTTCAGCCAGCGCGACGCCCACGTGCCCGAAATCGACAGCGCCTACCGCTTCAACCCCGAGGTGACGCTGGCCATCCTGGCCGGCTTTGCGCACAACCGCCGCGTGCTGGTGCAGGGCCTGCACGGCACCGGCAAGAGCACGCACATCGAACAGGTGGCAGCGCGGCTGAACTGGCCCTGCGTGCGCGTGAACCTGGACGGCCACGTCAGCCGCCTGGACCTGGTGGGCCGCGACGCCGTGGTGCTGCGTGAAGGCCAGCAGGTGACGGAATTCCAGCCCGGCATCGTGCCCTGGGCGCTGCAGCGGCCGGTGGCCTTGATCTTCGATGAATACGACGCCGGCAGGCCCGACGTGATGTTCGTCATCCAGCGCGTGCTCGAACGCGAGGGCCGCTTCACGCTGATGGACCAGAACCGCGTGCTGCAGCCGCACCCGGCGTTCCGGCTTTTTGCAACGGCCAACACCGTGGGGCTGGGCAACCTGAATGGCCTGTACTTCGGTGCGCAGCGGTTGAACCACGCGCAGATCGACCGCTGGAACATCGTGGCCGCACTGAACTACCTGCCGGCCGACGAAGAAGTGGCCATCGTGCTGGCCCGCGTGCCGGCGATGGCCAATGACGCCGGCCGTGCGCTGGTGCGCCAGATGGTGGCGCTGGCCGAGATGACGCGCAAGGGTTTTGCGGCCGGCGACCTGTCCACGCTGATGTCGCCGCGCACCGTCATCACCTGGGCCGAAAACCTGCAGATCTTTGCCGACGTGGGCACGGCCTTCAAGCTGTCGTTTGCCAACAAGTGCGACGAAGCCGAGAGGCCCGTGGTGGCCGAATACTTCCAGCGCTGCTTCGACCGCGAACTGGACGGCACCGTCACCACGTGACCCTGGCCCCCCGGCGCGACTGAGCAGGGCCCGGCCCCCCGCCATGTCAGAAGCCCAAACCGCCGCCCGCCACCAGCAGCGCTTGGAAGAGCTGTGCGCGGCTGCCATCCGCGCGCTGTGCGGCCAGCGCGACCTGCACTTTCGCGGGCGCCGCCTGCACCGCGGCCGAGAGCGGCTGCCGCCCTTTGCGCCGCACCTGCATCCGCGCATCGAAGACGATGACTTCAGCTCCTATCGCGGCGCGGCCGATGGCCTGGCGCTGCGGCTGCGGCTGTCCGACGCCGCGTTGCACCAGCAACGGGCGCCGGTGGAGCCGGTGCGCCGCATGCTGTTTGACCTGCTGGAGCAGTTTCGTGTCGAGGCGCTGGCCTCGGGCCCGTCCATGCCCAGCCCCGTGGCGGCGGGCAGCAACGGCGAAGCCGGCTGGCCCGGCGTGCGCCACAACCTTCACCACCGTTTCGAGGCCTGGTCGCTGGCCTTCCACCACGCAGGCCTGACCGACACCGCAAGGGGCCTGCTGCTGTTCACCGTGGTGCAGATGGTGCGCGCGCGCGTCACCGCCGAACCGCCACCCGAAGCGCTTGAAGACCTGATGGAAGCCACCCGCGCCGGCATCGCCCCGCTGCTGGGCCATGCGCTGGCGCCGCTGCGGCGCGCACGCCACGACCAGCCCGCTTTTGCGCTGCACGCGCTGCAACTGGCCGATGCCGTGGCTGGGCTGCTGGAGCAAGAAGGCGGCGGCCCTGTGGCCGGCCACGCCGACACCAGCCACGAACACGACGAACGCGTGGCTTTCGGCTTTCTGGTGGAGCTGGACGACCAGCCCGAGGCCGACGCTGCTGCCACCGTGGTGCCGGGCAGCAGCCGCGTGCTGCTGGGCAGTGCCAGCGGCTACCGCATCTACACCACCGATTACGACCGCGTGCTGCGCCCGGCGGCGCACATGCGCCGCGCGCAGCTGGATGAATTTCGCCAGCGGCTGGACGGCCTGGTGGCCGCACAGGGCCTGAACCTGAACCGCCTGGCGCGGCAGCTGCAAGCCGCACTGTCGCGCCCCGCGCGCGACGACTGGGCCAGCGCGCAGGAAGAGGGCCTGATCGACGGCCGTGCGCTGGCGCAGCTGGTGGCTTCGCCGACCGAGCGGCGCTTGTTCAGGCAAGAGCTGCAAGAGCCACAGGCCGACGCCACGGTAACGTTCCTGATCGACTGCTCGGGCTCGATGCGCCAGCACATCGACCAGGTGGCGCTGCTGGTGGACGTGATGGCGCGCGCGCTGGACATGGCCGGTGTGCCCAACGAAATCCTGGGCTTCAGCACCGGCGCCTGGAATGGCGGCCGCGCCGCGCGCGACTGGCAGCGCGAAGGTCGCCCGCAGCACCCGGGGCGCCTGGCCGAAGCGGCGCATCTGGTGTTCAAGGACGCCAACACGCGTTGGCAGCACGCCCGGCGCGACCTGGCCGCGCTGCTGCGCGCGGACCTGTTCCGCGAAGGCGTGGACGGCGAAGCGCTCGCCTGGGCGACACAGCGGCTGCGCACGCGCAGCGAAGCACGCAAGCTGCTGGTGGCCATCTCCGACGGCTGCCCGATGGAGGCAGCCACGCAACAGGCCAACGACGAGCACTACCTCGACCACCACCTGCAGCAGGTGGCCGGCACCATGGAGAGCGACGGTGACATCGAACTCTCGGCGCTGGGTGTCGGGCTCGACCTCAGCCCCTACTACCGTCGCGGACACGTGCTGGACCTGCAGCATGGCATCACCAGCCGTCTGCTGAGCGAGGTGGTCGCCCTCCTGGCCGGGCGCAGCCGAAGCCGGTAACCGCGCAGCGACCGCCCACTGCAGTCAGGGGTGCGGGGCGGGCGGCGCCTATCGCGTGCCGGTCAACGCAAACATCGCACCTTCAGGGTCCACGCCGTTGACCATCCAGCCGCCGCCGGGCACTTCCATCGGGCCGTTGACCACCTGGCCCCCGGCCTCGACGATGCGCTGGGCAGCGCGCTCGATGCCGTCGACGCGGAAATAGATCAGCCAGGCCGGCCGCGGAAACTGCGTGTCAGTCATGATGCCACCCAGGTCGCGCCCCCCGATGGCCCACAACTGGTACGTGCCCATCGGGCCCATGGCCATTGCGGTGGACTTGCGCCAGCCGAACTGCGCCATATAGAAATCGATGGCCTCGGCGCCGTCGGCGGCATGCAGTTCATGCCAGGCGCCGTGGCCGGAGCGGTCGGGGGCGCAGGCGGTGCTGTCGTCGTCGCTGGCGCCACGCATCACATAGAGAGGCGCGCCCTGCGGGTCGGCCACCATCGCAATGCGCCCGACATGCGGGATGTCGAATGCGGGCATCTGCACCGAGCCGCCGGCAGCCACCACCGCGGCCACGCAGCGGTCCACGTCGTCGACGCCGATGTACATCATCCAGCAGGGCCGGGCACCTTGCAGGCACATGTCTGCAGTCAGGGTGAACACGCCGCCGACCAGGCCGTCAGCGGCACTGATCATGCGGTAGTCCATCGTCGACCCCGTCGGTGGCGACTCGTCAATCTGCCAGCCGACCACGGCCTGGTAGAAACGGCGCGCGGCCTGCGGGTCCTTGGACATCAGTTCGTACCAGATGGGCGTTCCATGACGTTGACTCATTTCGGGCTCCTCTCAGGTGTGATGACGGGGCCATCATTCTTGCCTGAAAGCCGCAGCTGTGGCCGGCAGCGTGGGCCAGCAAAGCGCACGCGCACACCCGGCGACGGGCGTTTGTCTGACAAAGCGACGCGTACCCCACCGACCCCACCGGGCTGCGCCAGCGACCACACTGAAGGCTCAGACCACCCAACACAGAAAGCAGAGAAAATGACATTCAAGACTTCTTCCGCCGTCTTCGCACTGGCCCTTTCAGCATTCGCCGCTTCAGGCCTGCACGCACAAACCACCCGTGAAGCCGTGAAGGCCGAAGCCGCTGCAGCAGCACCCACCAAAGCCACTGGCGAATTGAGCGTGGCCAATCAGGACAAGGGCAGCAAGCCCATGGCGTCAGAGACCACCCGTTCCGCAGTGAAGGCCGACGCAAAATCCGCGCGCGCTGCGGGTCAGGTCACTTCGGGCGAGGCCAGCACCCCCAATCAAGGCAAGAAGCCGGCCCCTCGTGCCGCATCGACCAAGTCGCGCGCCGACGTCAAGGCTGAAGCCGCCTCCGCCAACAAGGCAGGCGGTCTGTCGCGCGGTGAATCGTCGACGCCCAATCAGGACCGTGGTGGCGTCAAGCCCTGACCTGAGTCCTGCCGCTGCAGACTTTTCCAGGGCTCGACTGATAGCCTGAGCGGACTGGTTCCATAGACCCATGAGCACTTCGGTGCGCATGGGTCTTTTTCTTTGACACGCCCGGGTCTGGCGATGGGCAATCTTCGAAGGGCACGAGGCTCGACGAAGCGAGCGCTGCAGCACCCCAGCTGCAGATTTCCGGGTCTGGCGCGCGAATGCACCGTCAGTCGTGGCACGCCTCGGGCAGGCCGGGACGAACCCGATCCAGCACCGACTGACCCGGTGCCCGTCAGTCCCTGAAGCCCTACGGACGTGAGTGTTCGTGTCCTACAGCAGCCGTCGGGGCCGTCCGATATTGCCGTAACAACGTGCTACCGAGAATCGATTCACGAGCTGCGAATTCGCAGCTGGGACGAAAGGAGCACACCGTGCAAGCAATGAACACATGCAACGAACTTCAGGAACTTGATTCTGGCAACCGCCATCTCAGCAGCCTGGAACTGGCATGCGGCGTCGACGTGCGTGAACTGTCGCTGCGCGACATGAGCAACACCCAGCTGCAGGAACTCGTGCGCATGGCTCGAGGCTGGCGTCCGAGCGACAGGGTTCAGGCATTTTCCTGAACGCACCTGACCTGCCTGCTGCGCATGATCGTGCGCTGACAGGCTGCGTGCCCCCGGCACGCGCAAGACATCCTGAATCTTGAGACCAGCTCCAAGGCCGGGGCTCGTCGAGTAACACGTCCCGGCCGGCGGGCACCGCAGCCGCTACAGGTGCGCTGCCAGGCGCGTACCCTGATCGATGGCACGCTTGGCATCGAGCTCACCTGCTTCGTTGGCGCCGCCTATCAGGTGCACCTTCACACCCGCCGCCAGCAGCGGCGCGTGCAGCGCGCGCAACGGCTCCTGTCCGGCGCACAGCACCAGGTTGTCGAACTCAAGCACCGTGCCGTCCTGGTGCTTGGGGCCGAAGGTGACGAACAGGCCCACGCCTGGGCCCGCGGTGGGGCTGCCGGCGATGCGCTCGTAGTTCACGCCAGCCAGCATCTCCACGTTTTTCATCTTCAGCGCCGCGCGGTGTATCCAGCCCGTGGTCTTGCCCAAGGCCGCGCCGTGTTTGCCCGGCTTGCGCTGCAGCAGCGTCACTTGGCGCGCGGCGGATTCGGGCTGTGGGGGCACGACGCCGCCGCGGTGTTGATCGGGGTCGGCCACGCCCCATTCGCGCAGCCAGGCTGGCAGGTCGGTGGTGCTGGACCGGTGCCCCAGGTCGGTGCCGTGGGCCAAGTACTCAGCCACGTCAAAACCGATGCCGCCGGCGCCGATGATGCCCACGCGCTGGCCCACGGGCTTCCTGTGCAGCAGCACATCGATGTAGCTCAGCACGGCGGGGTGGTCCTGCCCGGGGATGCGCGGGTCGCGCGGCGTCACGCCGGTGGCCAGCAGCACCTGTGCGTAGCCGCCCGCCACCAGTTGCTCGGCGCTGGCGCGCTCGCCCAGGTGCTGCACCACACCCAGGGTCTGCAGGCGGCGGCCGAAGTAGCGCAGCGTCTCTTCAAACTCTTCCTTGCCCGGAATGACCCTGGCCATGTTGAACTGGCCACCAATCTGCATCGCGCTGTCGAACAGGTGCACCTCGAAGCCCCGTTCGGCCAGCGTACAGGCCGCTGCCAGGCCGGCCGGGCCGGCGCCCACCACGGCCACCCGCTGGCGCGCCCGCGCGATGCTGATCACCAACTCGGTCTCGTGGCAGGCCCGTGGGTTGACCAGGCAGCTGGCAATGCGGTTTTGGAACGCATGGTCCAGGCAGGCCTGGTTGCAGGCGATGCAGGTGTTGATCTCGTCGGCGCGGCCCGCCTGCGCCTTGGCCACGAAGTCGGGGTCGGCCAGAAAGGGCCGTGCCAGGCTGACCATGTCGGCGCTGCCATCGGCCAGCACGGCTTCGGCCACTTCGGGCATGTTCAGGCGGTTGCTCGTCACTATCGGTATGAAGTTGCCTTCGGCACGCAACGCCGTGCGCAGCTTCTTCGTCACCCAGGCAAAGGCGGCACGCGGCACGCTGGTGGCAATGGTGGGCACGCGCGCTTCATGCCAGCCGATGCCGGTGTTCAGGATGCTGGCGCCTGCGGCCGTGACGGCGCGCGCCAGCTGCAGCACCTCGGGCCAGCTGCTGCCGTCGGGTATCAGGTCGATCAGGCTGATGCGGTAGATGACGATGAAGTTGGGGCCCACGGCTTCGCGCACGCGCCGCACCACCTCCACCGCCAGCCGCATGCGGTTGGCGCAGTCGCCGCCCCAGCGGTCGCTGCGGTGGTTGGTGTGGGTGACGAGAAACTGGTTGATGAAGTAGCCCTCGCTGCCCATCACCTCCACGCCGTCATAACCTGCCTCTTGGGCCAGCCGCGCGCAGCGCACGAAGGCGCGGATCTGGCGCTCGATGCCGCGCTCGGACAGCTCACGCGGCTTGAACGGTGAGATGGGGCTCTGGATGCGCGAAGGCGCCACACACAGCGGGCTGTAGCCATAGCGGCCGGTGTGCAGGATCTGCAGCGCGATCTGGCCGCCTTCGGCATGCACCGCGCCGGTGATCTGGCGGTGGCGCTGCGCCGCGCCCGACGTGGACAGCGTGCCGGCAAAAGGCTTGGCCCAGCCTTCGATGTTGGGTGCAAAGCCCCCGGTGACGATGAGCCCCACACCGCCGCGGGCGCGTTCGGCATAGAACGCCGCCATGCGCGCAAAGTGCTTGCGGCCGTCTTCCAGCCCGGTGTGCATGCTGCCCATCAGCACGCGGTTCTTCAGCGTCGTGTGGCCCAGGTCCAACGGCGCCAGCAACTGGGGAAAGTGCGGATGGGGTGTCATCGGTCGATTTGGACCAGCATGGAATGCTCGCTTTCGATACCGGCGCTCCCGCAGCGCCGCGCGCCGCATGATGACCGAAAGACCGGGATCGATCCCCTTCTTTCAGCCCTGGGCGTCGCGACCAGGCGGTGGGTAGGCGTCTGCGACGTAGGCCGGGCCTTTCATCAGCATCACGATGCCGCAGCCTATGGCCACGGTGAGCACCAGCGCCCCGTGCAGCACCACCAGCCCCACGAGTTGGTAGATGAGCAGCAGGCTGTCCGCGTCTTGCGGCGCGGCAGCGCCCCGGCTCGGGGCCCACAGCCACAACAGCGCGGCAACAGCCAACGGCAAGGCGGTACCCCAGGCCCACACCGCGGGCAAGCGCCTGCAGATGGCCCACTCCAGCCCATGCCGCGAACGCTGGAACCCAGGCAGTTTGTTCAGCTGGCTCATTTCAGCTGGCTCATGGGTGGACTGCTGTATCGGGGTCGATGCCGGGCGGTATCACCCCGCCGGGCGCGGTGCTGCCGGGCGCGCAGACCACGGGCGCAGACATCTTCTGGCCGTCCCACTGCTGGCCGCACCAGCAGCGGCCTTCGGTGTCGATGATGCAGGTGCCGCTGCCGCAGCAGCGTGGGTCTTCGGCCATGGTCTACTCCAGCCAGCGAATAAAACGATTGTGCCCAAGCGCAAGCGACTTGGCAGGCGCTGGCCGCGGCGTGCGGCACGCTGCCATGGGTATGCTCACGGGCAACGCATCCCGCCGATGCGGTACGCCCACCCCGCAAACGACGCCAGGAGCACCCAGGAGCCCCGCCATGCAAACGCTCGACGACATGCGCAGCCTGCATCTGCTCAGTGACGAGCAGCACGCCCAGATCGGCGCCTGGATCGCCGCCGGCAAGACGCCCGAAGCCATTCTGCAGATGCCCCCGCATCTGTGGCGCGCCTTCGCGCTGGCCAGCGTGCTGATGGGCTTCGACGCCGACCTGGACCAGCCGCCGCTGATGGGTGGGGATGGCGGCTAGACACACGGCGCCGGGCGCAGCCGCCAGGGTTGCGTCTGGTCAAGTCAGGCGGTACAGATCCAGCAGCACCGCGCGCGCTTCACGCTGCCCCACGGCAATGGCCATCACCTTGTTCAGGTGCAACCATTGGGGTGCCCCGGTGGTGAAGCGCACCAGCGTGCGAAAGAAGTATTCGTCACGCGCCACGGGTTCGCCGCGGCCCAGCCGCGCCATCACCTCGGCCGGACCATGGCGCAGGCCGTTGCTCTGCACTTCAACCAGCGCGCCGTCGTCGGTGCGGATGACGTAGTGCGCGGCAATGTCCAGCGCCCCGTCGGCACGCGCCACCTGCCAGTCCACGCCGCCTTCCACCAGCGTGCCGTTCAGCTCGGGCCCACGCACCGTGCCGCTGCCGAGGGGCACGTAGCGGCGTTCGCCCTGGGGTGCTGCGCCCAGGCTGACCAGCGCACCCACTTCGCAGCGTATCTGCGTCATCGGCATCAACAGCGGCGGGTCGGGGAACTGTGGCGTCATGGCGGGCCTTTCGCTGGCACAGGAGATGGTGTGGGCAGACGGGCGCTGGTGCCCAAGCTCCCAAGGTACGCATGATGCCGGTTACCCAGGCAGCGCGCGCCGCACGCGCGCAGGGGCAGCAACCGGCCGGCTTAAAGGTCTCGAAACCGCGCCCGCCACGCCGTCAGCAGCGCGCGCGTCTCGTCATCGGGCCGTGCCGGCAGCTTGCGGTAGTCGGTGCAGTCGCTCTGGCGGCTCATCAGTCGGTGGTTGATGAGCTCGCGGCGCAGCGTGGCATGGTCGAAGAACAGGTTCGCCGCCTTCAGGATGGCATTGACCTCAGCCTCGGTGTAGCTGCGCTTGGCGTCGAAGCGCGTCCACAGCACCCACATCACCAGCCTCTGCACGCTGTACTTCACCGGCCAGCGCATCAGGCGGCCACGCTGGTCGAACTGCCCCAGCGCCTTGCGCGCGTTGTCGCTCAGCGGCACGGGCGGGGCATCTGCCACGCCCAGCGGCACCGGCGCAGCGTCTGTTCTTGCCGGTGGTGGCGCTGCCGCCGGCCGCTCGCGCAGCGCCAGGCGCAGTGCCGACCAGTTGCGCTGGCCTTGCGTGCGGGCGATGAGGTTGAGCAATTCCACCTGCCCCGGCGGTTCGGGTCTGCTGGCGTGGCGTTGGTGCAGGGCCTGGCCCAGCGTGCGGGCAAAAGCCGACAGGTCGGCAATCTGCAGCGTAAAGAGTTCCTTGGTCATGGGGCGCTTTCTCGGCGCCCGGCGCTCACGTCGGTTCGTGACACGGCCGGGCGTCAACACTGCACGCGCGT
>JANOZF010000185.1:0-11321 GCA_031429255.1 Rubrivivax sp. | reverse complement strand
GCGCGGTCGATCACGCCTTGCGGGTGCTCGATGCGAAAGCCCACTGAAAACGGTTTGGGCTCCATGAAAACGCCCAGGCCATGCAGCATGGTGAACGTGTCGCGCGCACTGTGGCCCAGCGCCAGCACCACATGGTCGGTGCGAAGCTCCTCACCGCCTTTCAGAACCACGCCCCGCACCTGCCGCTGAAGGCCACTGGCACCCCTTGCAGGCAGCTCTTCGAGATGCAGACCGACAAGCTGTTGGTTGAAACGTACTTCGCCGCCCAACGCGGTGATGTCCGCGCGCATCTTCTCGATCATGCTCACCAGCCTGAAGGTGCCGATGTGCGGCTTGCTGACGTACAGAATCTCGTCGGGAGCGCCCGCCTTCACGAACTCGTCCAGCACCTTGCGCGTGAGGTGGCGTGGGTCGCTGATCTGGCTCCAGAGCTTGCCGTCACTGAAGGTGCCGGCACCTCCTTCACCGAACTGCACGTTGCTCTGCGGGTTCAGCACCCCCTGGCGCCACAGACCCCAGGTGTCCTTGGTGCGCCGGCGCACATCGGGCCCTCGCTCCAGCACGATGGGCGCCAGCCCCATCTGCGCCAGCACCAGTGCGGCGAACAACCCGCAGGGGCCGAAGCCGACAACAACTGGCCGGAGCCGTCCGCTGGCCTTGAAGTCGGCTGGAGCCTGGGCCACCGGTCGATAGCGCATGTCCGGCGACGGCTTGATATGCGTGTCATGCGCCAGCCGTTGCAGCACCTCGGCTTCATCGCGCAAGGTGCAATCGACGGTATAGATCAGCACCACCGCTGACTTGCGGCGGGCGTCGTAGCCGCGCCGGAACACGGTGAAATCAAGCAGGTCGGGCGCAGGCACACCCAGGCGCACCAAGACCGCAGCGTGCAGATCGTCTGCGGCATGGTCCAGTGGAAGTTTCAGTTCGGTGATGCGCAGCATCGGTGCTCACCTCGGAGCGCAGCGGCAAACTGCAGCGGGCGCCGTTGGCGCGCCATCAACCGCCTGTCAAGGCCCTCACAGGGACGCGAAGTCAGGCGCGCAAACCGCGCCGATGACGCCGGGCGCAGCAGCGCGGCCGCGCCCCTGGTGCGGCGAGATCAGCCGCCCTTCTTGGCGCGCTTGCCGGGGTTCTTCTTGCTGCGCGTGGTGACACCGCGTTCCAGGCTGACTTTCTGGCCGCGCTTGGTGGTGACGGTGACGCCGGCAGGCGCGACGGGACGGGGGCTGGCCTTGCGGTCGGCTTCGGTAACGATCTTGTTGCCCATGGTTGGCTCCTGGAGTTTGGCAAAACCCCGTATTAGGCCACAAGCGCGTGGCCTTGCCGCTCAAGCGTTGCCTGGCTTCACCGCTTTGTGCGCGCCAACCAACGCCTGGCGCGCCTCGGCCGCCGATTCGTACAGGTGCGGTGCCACGCCTCGCGCTGCCAGCGCGGGCCCCAGCTTGGCGCGCAGAAAGCTGCTGGTCGTATAGCGCACGACATCGAAGTAGTGCCGATCCACCAGTTCATGGACCATGGCCGCCCAATCGTCCTGCACCTCTGGGTCGAGCACGAAGTGGTCGTAGTTGACCACGGCCCAGACGCGGCGGCCCAGCGGCTGCAGGTGCTTCTCGACTTCGGCACGCACGGCCTCCACGTCTTCGGTGGTGCGCACCCGCAGGCGCTCGAAGTTGATGAACATCGTCTGCGTGCCGGCATCGAAGGTGAAGCGATCGGCCAGCGGCAGCATCAGCAGGCGAGCCCGCAGGCCCATCGGCGCGGTGGCAAAGATGCCGGCGTCCATGCAGATGGGCGGCTGCTGCATGGCAGGCATAAAAGACATCTGGTCCAGCACGTCACGCTGCAGGTCCATGCCCGGCGCCACTTCCAGCAACGCAAGCCCTGCTTCGACGAGTGCAAACACCGCGCGTTCGGTCACGTACAACACGGACTGGCCGCGCTTGAATGCCAGCCGGCCCGAGAAGGTGATCTGCTCCACAGCCTGCACGAATTTGGGTACGTCGCCGGCCGCAAAAGACCCCATGAAGACCAGCCGGCGCGCACTCTGGCTGATGTTGATGAAGCCCCCGGCACCGGCCAGGCGCGGACCAAAGCGGCTGACGTTGACGTTACCCTGTGCGTCGACCTGCGCCATGCCGAGAAACGCGAGATCGAGGCCACCCCCGTCGTAGAAGTCGAACTGGTAGGGCTGGTCGATGATGGCCTGGGTGTTCACGGCGGCACCGAAATTCAGCCCGCCGGCCGGGGTGCCGCCGATCACGCCGGGCTCGGCCGTCAGCGTGATGAGATCAATGACCTGCTCTTCGGCCGCCACGGCGGCCACGCCTTCGGGCATGCCGATGCCCAGGTTCACGACGCTGTTGGCACGCAGTTCCAGCGCGGCACGGCGCGCGATGGTCTTGCGCACGCTCATGTCCATCGGCGTCACGTTGGCGGCGGGCACCCGCAGCGCGCCAGCAAAGGCTGCACTGTAGGGCTCGACAAAGGTCTGCTGGTGGTATTCAGGCCTTTCGGCCACCACCACACAGTCGACCATCACGCCAGGCACCTTCACCTGCCGAGGCGACAGCGAATGCGATTCGGCCAGTTGTTCAACCTGCGCGATGACAATGCCGCCGCTGTTGTGCACGGCGGTGGCGATGGACAGGCTCTCCAGCGTCAGGGCCTCTCGTTCCATCGTCAGGTTGCCCTCGGGGTCGGCGGTGGTGGCCCTGATCAGTGCCACCTGCAACCCAAAGGCCTTGTAGAACAGGAATTCCTCGCCGTCGATCTGCATCAGGCGCACCAAGGGCGCGCCGCCCGACTGGGCCAGTCCCGCGGGCGTGCGGCTGTTGATGCGGCCGCCGCCCTGGCGCGGGTCGACGAAGGTGCCCAGGCCGATGCGGCTCAGGTGCCCCGGCTTGCCAGCAGCGATGTCACGGAACAGGTGTGAGATCACGCCCTGGGGCAGGTTCCAGGCCTCGATCAGGTTGTCCACCGCCAGCTTCTGCAGCTTGGGCACCAGGCCCCAATGGCCACCGATCACGCGCGCGACCAGACCCTCGTGGCCGAGGTGGTTCAAGCCGCGGTCGCGGCCATCGCCCTGGCCAGCGGCATAGACCAGCGTCAGCCCGCGCGGCGCACCGGTGGCCTTGAAACGGTTCTCCAGCGCCACGGCCAGGTTTTCGGCAAAACCGATGCCGACAAAGCCACCGCTGGCCACCGTGTCGCCATCGCGGATCAACTGCACGGCCTCGGCCGCACTGACCACCTTGCCTTTGCCGCCGGCGCGCAGGCCGGCCATGCGGTCAGCCGCCTTCATGGCTCAAAGCCCCAACGGCAAGCCGCGTCGGCTACAGCTTGCCATCGAAGGTGTTGCACTGGTTGGCGTTGCCGGTATCCAGCCCGCGCTTGAACCAGGTCATGCGCTGCTGTGCGCTGCCGTGGGTGAAGCTCTCGGGCCTGACGCGCCCCGTGGACTGACGCTGCAGGGTGTCGTCGCCGATCTGGGCGGCGGCATTCATGGCCTCCTGGATGTCGCCCTGGTCGAGCCAGCCCTTGCCCTTCTGTGAGTGATGGGCCCATACGCCGGCCAGGCAGTCGGCCTGCAATTCCACGCGCACCGACAGGGCGTTCATCTGCGACTCGGGCACGCGGCCCCGCATCGCATCAACCTTGCCCGTGATGCCCATCAGGTTCTGCAGATGGTGCCCCACTTCATGGGCCACCACATAGGCCTGTGCAAAGTCGCCAGGGGCCCCCATGCGCCGCGACAGCGTATCGAAGAACTCGAGGTCGAGATACACCTTGGCGTCGCCCGGACAGTAGAACGGGCCCATCGCCGATTCACCGGTGCCGCAGGCCGACGGCGTGGCGCCGCGGAACAACACCAGCTTGGGCTCCTTGTACCCTGAGCCTGAGGCCTGCAGCACCTTGCCCCAGACCTGCTCGGTGTCGCGCAGCACCACGCTGACGAAGGCGGCCGCCTTGTCCTCGGGCGGGGGCGCCTTTGCGGGGCCAGGTGCCTGCTGCACCTGCGGCGAACCCGCGCCGCCATCACCGCCCAACATACCCAGCACCGTGAGCGGGTTGATGCCGAAGATCCAGCCTGCCAGCAGCGCAATCACGATGCTGCCCAGGCCGATGCCTCGGCCGCCGATGCGGGGCATGCCGCCGCCCATACCCTGACCGCGCCGGTCTTCGACGTTGCTGCTTCGTTCCTGGTCTTCCCACTTCATGTTGCGACTCCGGTGGTTCTGCGATCTGCATTTGGCTGTTGGCAGTGAATTCTGGGCTGCTACGGCCCCAGCGACCAGCGGGTTGCCACCCGGGTTCCGGGGGCGCCCATGGTCACACGCGTTCAGGCCTTGGGCAGCGTGACACCCACCTGGCCCTGGTACTTGCCGCCGCGGTCCTTGTAGCTCGTCTGGCAGACGGCGCTGCCTTCGAAGAACAGCACCTGGGCGCAGCCTTCACCGGCATAGATCTTGGCGGGCAGTGGCGTCGTGTTGCTGAACTCCAGCGTCACGTAACCTTCCCACTCGGGTTCGAACGGGGTCACGTTGACGATGATGCCGCAGCGGGCATAGGTGCTCTTGCCCAGGCAGATGGTGAGCAGGTTGCGCGGGATGCGGAAGTACTCCACCGTGCGTGCAAGCGCAAAGCTGTTGGGCGGGATGATGCAGACATCGCTTTCGATGTCGACAAAGCTCTTCGGGTCGAAGGCCTTGGGGTCCACCACCGTGCTGTAGATATTGGTGAAGACCTTGAACTCGGGCGCACAGCGAATGTCATAGCCATAGCTGCTGGTGCCGTAGCTGACCAGCTTGCGGCCGTCCGGGGCCTGCCGAACCTGGCCGGGCTCGAACGGTTCGATCATGCGGTACTTGCGCACGTAGTCAACGATCTGCCAGTCGGCAAGCAAGCTCATGGGGGGCCCTGGGGTGTGCGGAAGTGCTGAAGTGCGGGAGCGCAAAGGTGCGCAAGCGCGGGTCGGTGGGTCAGGCCGGGCAAGCGGCCCTGTCTGCCGGCCAATTCTAGAGAACGAAGGCCGCTGTTCGCGCTCGTCCCGATGCGACGGCCGCCGCCAGCGGTTAACCTTGATTCCCTTGCAAGACCGAGGTGCCTCCATGGCCAGCCCCTTCCGCCCTGCCCTGGCGCTGCTGCAGCAGTACGCCGACTACCACCGCGACAAACGCAACATCGCCACCCATCTGGTGGGTGTGCCGATGATCATCTTTGCCGTTTGCGTGCTGCTGGATCGAACCCAATTTGCCATCGGCAGCTGGACGATGACGCTGGCCTGGCTGGTGCTGGCCGTCGTTGGTGTCTGGTATCTGACGCGCGGCCACCTGGGCATCGGCGCAGCCACGACAGCAGGCGTGGCCCTGCTCGCGGCGCTGGCGCACCAGGTCAGCGGCGGCACGGTGTCCAACTGGCTG
The DNA here is from genome assembly GCA_031429255.1 of Rubrivivax sp. Taxonomy (GTDB): domain Bacteria; phylum Pseudomonadota; class Gammaproteobacteria; order Burkholderiales; family Burkholderiaceae_C; genus Rubrivivax. The sequence goes on along the minus strand of JANOZF010000185.1, from coordinate 5,898 downwards.
GCCTGGGGCATTGGATTCTTCGTCGTCGGCTGGGCCATCCAGTTTGTCGGCCACTACTACGAAGGCCGCAAACCCGCGTTCACCGACGACCTGGTCGGCCTGCTGGTCGGCCCGATGTTCGTGATGCTCGAAATCGGTGCTGCCTGCGGTTGGTTCAAGGCGCTGACGGCGCAGGTCGAAGCCCACGCCGGACCGACCATCGTGCGCGATCTCGCACACCCCGCGACGCACTGAATGTCCACCGTCACGACGGCCCAGCCAGGGCCTTCACCGCTGGCCAGCGGCGACGAACTGCCGGTGGCGCAGGCGCAGGCAGCCATGGCGGCCATGCTGGTGCCGGTGACAGAGACGGAGACCGTCTCCGTCGCGCAGGCGCTGGGTCGGGTGCTGCACGAAGACCTGGTCTCGCCGATCAACGTGCCCGCGCACGACAACTCGGCCATGGACGGCTACGCCCTGCGTGGTTCGGACCTGCTGCCCGGGTCCGACACGCTGTTGCGCGCCGAGCCCGCCACCGTGTTCGCCGGAGCGCCCTACGTGCAACCCGTGCCCGCGGGCGGCTGCATCCGCATCATGACCGGGGCCGTGATGCCTGCGGGCCTGGACACGGTGGTGCCCATCGAGCTGTGCCTGGTCCAGGCCGGCGAGGTGCGCATCCACCCCGGCTTGCTGAAAGTTGGCGAAAACCGCCGCCGCGCGGGCGAAGACCTGGCGCTGGGTTCCGCTGCGCTGACCGCCGGCCGCCAGCTGCGCCCGGCGGATCTCGGTCTGGCCGCGTCTTTGGGGCACGCCACGCTGACCGTTCGGCGCAGGCTGCGTGTGGCCTTGTTCTCCACCGGCGACGAGCTGCGATCGCCGGGCGAAGCACTGCCGCCGGGTTGCATCTACGACAGCAATCGGTTTTCGCTGCTGGGCGCTCTGACGCGCCTGGGTGTGGAGATTCTCGACCTCGGCCTCGTGCCTGACAACGAAGCTGCACTCGCGGCGGCAATGACCACGGCGGTGGACCAGTGCGATGCCGTGGTGACCAGCGGCGGCGTGAGCATGGGTGACGCCGACTACACACGGCAGATGCTGCAGCAGATGGGCCAGGTCGCGTTCTGGAAAGTGGCCATGCGTCCGGGCCGGCCGTTTGCGTTCGGCCCGCTGCTGGGCAGCAACGGCAAGCGGGCGATGCTGTTTGCGTTGCCAGGCAACCCGGTGGCAGCGCTGGTGACTTTCTATGCGCTGGCCCAGCCTGCACTGAGGGTGCTGTCAGGGGCCATGCCCGAACCGATGCCGGTGCTGCACGCCCGCAGCGCCGCGTCCATCCGCAAGCGACCCGGACGAACCGAGTTCCAAAGGGCGCGTGTTTCGCAGGCTACCGATGGCAGCTGGCAAGTGGCGCTGACCGGAGCCCAAGGTGCCGGCATTTTGCGCAGCATGAGCCAGGCCAATGCACTGGTGGTGCTGGGCCACGATCAGGGCTCGGTGGCTGCAGGCGACCCGGTGGATGTCTGGCTGTTCGACGGCCTGGTCTGAACCGCTGGGCTTCGGGCCTTCAGCCTGCCACCACGCGCACCGCAGCCCGGTGCGCGTCCGGTTCACTGTCGAAACGCTCGGCGCCGCAGTAGCACAGGAAATGCCGGTTGGCCGCGCGACCGAACAGCGTCATGCCCAACTTCGAAGCCAGTTCATGCCCCATCGCCGTCACGCCGTTGCGCGAGACCACGATGGGCACGCCGAGGGAGGCTGCCTTCATCACCATCTCGCTGGTCAAACGACCGGTGGTGTAGTAAGCCTTGTCGGCGCCGCCCACGCCGCGCATGGACATCCAGCCCGCGATGGTGTCGATGGCGTTGTGCCGGCCCACGTCTTCGACGAACATGTCCATTTCACAACCAGGGCCGTCGACACGGAACAGGGCACAGCCGTGCACCGAACCGGCCTTGCGATGGATGCTGTCCTGCTGGCGCATGGTTTCCAGCATGCGGTGCAGCGTGCTCTGGCGGATGCGCGCGGTCTTGGCACTTGGCAGCTGCACCGTGTTGAGCTGTGACATCACGTCACCAAAAACCGTGCCTTGGCCACAGCCGGTGGTGACCACGCGGTGTTCCGTCTTGGCTGCGATATCGGGGATGCCGCGGTGAGTGCGCACGGCGGCGGCGCCGACGTCCCAGTCCACCGTCACCGACTCGACCTCGGTCACGTCGGCCACCAGACGTTGGTTGCGCAAGTAACCCAACACCAGCAGCTCGGGCATCTGCCCCAGCGTCATCAAGGTGACCAGCTCACGCTTGTCCACGAAGACGGTCAACGGCCGCTCGGCCGGGATGAATATGGTGCGCCGGTCACCATACTCATCCAGGATCTGGATCTCGCGAAGCAATTCGCAGCGCGCCTGCGTCAGGTGCGGCGCACCTGCCACCCAGGCGGGCGCGGCATCGCTGCTCAGCAAGTGGGCTTGATCGTTCGCGACGGGCGGCACGGGCTTCCTGGCGGTCTCACTTTTTCGGCGCTGCCGGGGCTGCCGGTGCGGCAACCGGGGTCTTCGCAGCAACTGCCGTTGCCGCCGGCGCGGCCGATGGAGCGGTAGCCACTGTCGAGCCCGCCGCAGGCGCTGGAGCCGCACCCGGCGGCGCGTAGACAAACGCTCCGGGGTCGGCACACGCAGCAGTCTGCGCGGCAGCCGGCACGGTCTTGCCCGACTTCTTGGTTTGTTCGAAATAGGTGGCGGCCACCTGGTCCATGGTCTTGCACAGCTTGTAGGCGTCCACCTTGCCGGCGTGCGCCGTCTTGGCCGCAGCTTCAGCCGCCTTGGCCTTGGCTTCGTCGCTGAGCGGGGGCAGTTTGGCCCAGCCCGGCGATGTGAGCATCAGCAGGCACAGGGCGGTGGCAGCAGTCTTCTTCATGTCACGGTCTCCGCAAGACGAGGATGTTGGTGCGCTTGGAGGCATCACGCTTGTGGTCGGGCCGCACCCAGGACCGGGGACGCACCGGCGCTGCGCTGGGCGGGAACGCGGCCGGCCTTGATGTCGTCGTACCAGAGCGCATGGTGTTCCTGTGCCCAGCCTTCGTCGACATAACCCGTACGCATGCCCTGATAAGCGCCCTTCATGCCCACCGACCCCAGGTAGATGTGGCCCATGAAGAGCGCCATCATCAGCACCGACGCGACCGCGTGCACCAGGTGCGCCACCTGCATGTTGCCGCGGGTGGCGGCCACGAACGGAATCAACTGGTCCAGCACCAGGCCAGAGGACACGACGGTCAGTCCCATCGCGATGACGCCGGACCAGAAGACGAACTTCTCGCCGCCATTGAAGCGGGGCGAAGGCACTTCGGCGCCACCAAAGAGGCCGCCGCCCTTGGCCAGCCACTTCAGGTCTTCGCCGCTGGGGATGTTGTCGCGAATGTAGGTGATGATGAAGATCACCAAAGCCACCGCGAACAGCGGCCCCGCAAAGTTGTGCGCCGTCTTCAGCGCGTATGTCAGCCAGCCAAAGAGTGTGGAGCCGAGCACGGGCAGCAGGAAATACTTGCCGAAGGCCATCACCAGGCCAGAGACGGCCAGCACCACGAAGCTGATGGCCACGCTCCAGTGAGAGACACGTTCCAAGTAGGAAAATCGTTCGATCAGACGGCCCGTGTCGGGCACATGCCCGCCCATCGGCCCGCGGCGCCAATAAAAAAGCCCGAGAGCCACGGCTGCGATCAGCAGCAGCGCGCCGCCGTAAGGAATGATCCAGCGGTTGCGCACCTGGCGCCAGGCTTCGCCTGCACTGGCCAGATTGGAACCCGGGTATTTGACGAAGGGCTGAACGAGAACACCCATTTCAGCGCCCGGCAAGGATGTCACACCCGGTTGGGTGCCGCTGTCGCGCACGGCCCGCCACATCGGCGCGTTGTTGCCAGGCTGCGTCTTGGCGCGCTGGGCGTTGGTTTCTTCGGCCTTCGGTTCAGCCGGCGCCACGAATCCGGCCGGCGGGCCGACCTTGGATTCGGCTGCCACAGCCGGGATCGACAGCAACGCAGGCGCGGTGGGCGCCTGGGCACGCGCGGCCATCGGCGTGGCCAGCAGCAACGCTGCAGCAAGCACAAGGGTCTGGATGCAGCCGTTCATGGCAATTCCTCGGGGCAAGGTCAGTTGCGGTTGGTGCGCGAGTATTCGTTCTGCCCCTGGTTGCGCGCCTTCATGTGCGCTTCCCAGCTCGTGGCATCACCCTGCTTCCAACCCTTCGCGGTGTAGGCCGCCATGGCGCCTTGCGCAGGCGCAGCGTCGCCTTTGCGCGTGCCAGCGGTCTGCTGCTTTTCGCCGCAGCCGGCCAGCAAGGTGCAAAGGCTGAAAACTGCGCAGGTCAAGAGCGTGCGCATCATTTCTTGACCTCCGGCTGGGCCGCACCACCGGTGGGCTTCCCATAGGCCGTGCCCCAGCCCCAGACCTCGCTGCCCTTGCCGCGCGTGAGCACGCGGTTGCGGAAGATATCGGCCACCACGTCGCCGTCACCACCCAGCAAAGCCTTGGTGGAACACATCTCGGCGCAGAGAGGCAGTTTGCCTTCAGCCAGACGGTTGCGGCCGTACTTCTCGTTCTCAACCGCACTGCCGTTGTCTTCAGGGCCACCGGCGCAGAAGGTGCATTTGTCCATCTTGCCGCGCAGGCCGAAGGTGCCATTGCTGGGAAATTGCGGCGCGCCAAACGGGCATGCATACGAGCAGTACCCGCAGCCAATGCACACGTCCTTGTCATGCAGCACCACACCCTCGGCCGTGCGATAGAAGCAGTCCACGGGGCAGACCGCCATGCAAGGCGCATCGGAGCAATGCATGCAGGCCACGGAAATGCTTTTCTCGCCCGCCTGACCGTCGTTTAGCGTGACCACCCTGCGGCGGTTCACGCCCCAGGGCACGTCGTGCTCGGCCTTGCAGGCGGTGACGCAGCCGTTGCATTCGATGCAGCGCTCGGCGTCGCAAATGAACTTCATTCTTGCCATAGCGATGTGCTCCTTACGCGGCCCGCTCGACCTGACAAACCGTGGTCTTGGTCTCTTGCATCATCGTGACGCTGTCGTAGCCGTACGTCGTCGCCGTGTTCACCGCCTCGCCGCGGATCATGGGTGCGGCGCCAGCGGGGTAGAACGCCAGCATGTCCACGCCCTGCCAGCGTCCGGCAAAGTGATAGGGCATGAAGGCCGTGTCGGCACCCACGCGTTCCGTCACCATCGCCTGTACCTTGATGCGCGCCCCGGTGGGTGTTGTCACCCAGACGTCTTCGCCGTTGCGGATGCCGCGGTCGTTGGCGGCCTTCGGGTTGATCTCGATGAACATGTTCTGCTGCAACTCAGCCAGGTACCGGTTCGACCGCGTCTCGTCGCCGCCGCCTTCGTATTCGGTCAGTCGCCCGCTGGTCAGGATGATCGGGAACTTCTGCCCGATGTCCTTGTTCTTCTCCTGCACCGACTTGAACAACGTGGGCAGACGCCAGAAGGCCTTGCGATCGTCGTGAGTCGGGTACTGGGCCACCAGTTCGGGCCTGGTGGAATACAACGGCTCACGGTGCTGCGGAATCGGATCCGGGAAGTTCCAGACCACCGCCCGCGCCTTGGCGTTGCCAAACGGGTGGCAGCCGTGGTTTTTCATCGCCACACGAATGATGGCGCCCGTCGGGTCGGTCTTCCAGTTCTTGCCTTCGGCCTTCTTCTGCTCTTCCTCGGACAGTTCACCCCACCAACCCAGCTTCTTCAGCAGCAGGTGGTCGAACTCCGGGTAGCCGGTGGTGAGATCGGCACCCTTGGAATGCGAACCGTCAGCCGCCAGCAGCGACTGGCCATCGCGCTCGACACCGAAGTTGGCGCGGAAGTTGCCCCCGCCTTCCATCACGTGTTTGGAGGTGTCATACAGGATGTGCGTGCCCGGGTG
>JANOZF010000184.1:0-5694 GCA_031429255.1 Rubrivivax sp. | reverse complement strand
GCCGATGGCAAGCCCGGCGGCGAGGTGGAAATGCGCCTGTCCACACTGCCCACCGCCTTCGGCGAGAAGATGGTGATGCGCATCTTCGACCCGCAGACCGTCGTCAAGGGCCTGCCCGCGCTGGGCTTCGGCGCCCACGAGATCAAGGCCTGGCAGACGCTGATCGCGCGCCCGCACGGCATCATCCTCGTCACCGGCCCAACCGGCAGCGGCAAGACGACCACGCTGTACAGCACGCTCAAGGCGCTGGCCACCGACGAGGTCAACGTCTGCACGATCGAAGACCCGATCGAGATGATCGAGCCGGCCTTCAACCAGACCCAGGTGCAGCCGGTGCTCGACATGGGCTTTGCCGAAGGCCTGCGCGCGCTCATGCGCCAAGACCCGGACATCATCATGGTGGGCGAGATCCGCGACCTGGCCACCGCCGAAATGGCGATCCAGGCCGCGCTCACCGGCCACCTCGTGTTCAGCACCCTGCACACCAACGATGCCGTCGGCGCGGTGACGCGGCTGGCCGACCTGGGCGTGCCCAGCTACCTGATCGCGGCCACCGTGATCGGCGTGCTGGCGCAACGCCTGGCGCGCACGCTGTGCCCGGCCTGCAAGGTGCGCGACGAGGCCACCACGCGTGAGACCATCGACGAGATGGCCAAGCCCTGGCGCCTGTCGGGCGGCGTGCGGCCCTACAAGCCCGTGGGCTGCCTGGAGTGCCGCCACACCGGCTACCGCGGCCGCGCCGGCCTCTATGAACTGCTGCTCCTGAACGACAGCACGCGCGCGCTGGTGCACCCGAGCCTGGACGCCGACGCCTTGCGGCGCGAGGCCGTCAAGCAGGGCATGCGCCCGCTGCGCCTGGCCGGTGCGATGAAGGTCGCCGAAGGCCTGACCACGCTTGAGGAAGTGCTGCGCAGCACGCCCAGCCTGAGCTGAGGCCGCGTCGCTGCCGGCCTCGGCCACCCTGCCGGGGCGATTTGCCTTACGTGGAAACCACACCGGCTGCGGGGGCGTGCGTCCCTAGAATCCGTCGGTACCCGAATGGTCGGAGGAGACTCAGCGTGAAGATCAAGAGCGAGAAGGACTTCTGGTCCGGACTCATGTTCATGGTGGTCGGCGTGGCCTTTGCATGGGGTGCCACGAACTACAGTTTCGGCAGCTCGGCGCGCCCCGGCCCGGCCTACTTTCCGTTCGGCCTGGGCGTGCTCATGTCCATCCTGGGCGGCATGATCCTGTTCAAGGCGCTGACCTTCGAGGTCGAAGGCGGCGACAAGATCGGCCCCTGGGCCTGGAAGCCGCTGAGCATGATCACCGCCACGGTGGCCATCTTTGGCTGGACGCTGCCGCACCTGGGCATGGTTGTCTCGCTGCCCATCCTGGTGGTGGTGGCGGCGCTGGCGGGGGACGAGTTCATCTGGAAGGAAGCGCTCTTCAACGCCGTTTTCCTGACCATCGGCAGCTGGTTCATCTTCATCTGGGGCCTCAAGCTGACGATTCCGCTCTGGCCTTCTTTCATCACCGGCTGAGGCGCGAACCATGGAACTCCTGAACAACCTCATGCTCGGTTTCGGCGTCGCCTTCACGGCGCAGAACCTGGCTTATGCCTTTGGCGGCGCGCTGCTCGGCACGCTGATCGGCGTGCTGCCGGGCCTCGGCCCGGTGGCCACCATTGCGATGCTGTTGCCCAGCATCTACGCGCTGGACGCCACGCCGGCCCTCATCATGCTGGCCGGCATCTACTACGGCGCGCAGTACGGTGGCTCCACCACGGCGATCCTGATCAACGTGCCGGGCGAAAGCAGCTCGGTGGTGACCGCCATCGACGGCTACCAGATGGCGCGCAAGGGCCGGGCGGGGGCTGCACTGGCCGCCGCCGGCCTGGGTTCGTTTTTCGCCGGTTGCGTGGGCACCATCATCATCGCGGCCTTCGCGCCGCCGCTGACCGAACTGGCCTTCAAGTTCGGCCCGGCCGAATACTTCAGCCTGATGGTGCTGGGCCTGATCGGCGCCGTGGTGCTGGCCTCGGGCTCGCTGGTCAAGGCCATTGCGATGATTCTGCTGGGCCTGCTGCTCGGGCAGATCAACACCGACGTCATCTCGGGCGTGCCGCGCTACAGCTTCGACATTCCGGAACTGACCGACGGCATCGGCTTCGTCGCCATCGCGATGGGCGTGTTCGGCTTTGGCGAAATCATCACCAACCTGAGCCAGCCGGCCGAAAACCGCGAGGTCTTCACCAAGGACGTGAAGGGACTGTGGCCGACGTTTGCCGATTTCAAGCAGGCCTGGCCCGCGGTGATACGGGGCACGGCGCTGGGCTCGATACTCGGTGTGCTGCCCGGTGGTGGCGCGCTGCTGGCCTCTTTCGCCGCCTACACGGTGGAAAAGAAAGTGCCGATGAAGCCGGGCGAAGTGCCTTTCGGCCAAGGCAACATCCGTGGCGTGGCCGGCCCTGAAAGCGCCAACAACGCCGGCGCGCAAACCAGCTTCATCCCCATGTTGACGCTGGGCATTCCGCCCAACGCCGTGATGGCGCTGATGGTGGGCGCAATGACCATCAAGGGCATCCAGCCCGGCCCGCAGGTGATGACGAGCAACCCGCAACTCTTCTGGGGTCTGATTGCCAGCATGTGGGTGGGCAACGCGATGCTGGTGATCCTGAACCTGCCGCTCATCGGCATCTGGATCAAGCTGCTGACGGTGCCTTACCGCTTCCTGTTCCCGGCCATCATGGTGTTCTGCTCCATCGGTCTGTACACGCTGAACAACAGCTCTTTTGACGTCTATGCGGGAGCCCTGTTTGCAGTGGTCGGCTATGCCTTCTACAAACTGGGTTGCGAACCGGCGCCGCTGCTGCTGGGTTTCATCCTGGGCCCGATGATGGAAGAGAACCTGCGACGGGCGCTGCTGCTCAGCCGGGGCGACTGGTTCACGTTTGTATCGCGTCCGCTGTCGGGGGCGCTGCTCGCTGCTGCACTGCTGATGGTGGTGGTGGTGATGCTGCCCTCGATCAAGAAGAAGCGCGAAGTGGCGTTCCAGGAAGAGTGAGGCGCACCCGCTGCACGCCCCAGGGGGTCGCAGCGGGCAGCCTCAACCCAAGGGTCCCGGCGGGGCCCATTGAATTCAAGGGCCCCCAGCGGGGCCCTTTTTCTTATTGAGTTAGTCTGCCCCTGATGGCATTGCCCGCAGCTCTCGTCCCGCTTCAGAAACCAGTCTTCCGCGGCCTGTGGTTCGCCTGGTTGGCCGCCAACCTGACGATGTGGATGAACGATGTGGCAGCCGCCTGGCTGATGACGTCGCTGACCACCAGCCCGGTGATGGTGGCGCTGGTGCAGACGGCCAGCACCTTGCCGGTGTTTCTGCTCGGCCTGCCCAGCGGCGCGCTGGCCGACATCCTGGACCGCCGGCGCTACTTTGCGGCCACGCAACTGTGGGTGGCCGTGAACGCGCTGGTGCTGGCGGGTCTGTCGCTCAGCGGCCAGCTCACGGCGCCTGTGCTGCTGGCGCTGACCTTCAGCAACGGCATCGGCCTGGCACTGCGCTGGCCGGTGTTTTCGGCCATCGTGCCGCAGATCGTGAGCAAGAAGGAACTGCCCGCGGCGCTGGCGCTGAACGGCATCTCGATGAACCTGTCGCGCGTGGTGGGCCCGGTGCTGGCCGGGGCGCTGCTCGCCGCCATCAGCCCGGCGGCCGTGTTTGTGCTGAATGCCGTGCTGGCGCTGGGCGCCTTTGTGTTGATCTTGCGCTGGAAGAACGAGCCGCGCGCCAGCGCCTTGCCCGGTGAACGCTTCGTGGGCGCCATGCGCGTGGGCCTGAACTACACCATGCAGTCGCCGCGGCTGAAGGTGGTGATGCTGCGCATCTTCCTGTTCTTTCTGCAGACCACGGGCTTGATGTCACTGCTGCCGCTGGTGGCGCGCGGCCTGCACGGTGGTGGTGCCGCCACTTTCACGGTGATGCTCAGCTGCGTGGGCGTGGGCGCCATCGTGGCGGCCCTGTATTTCCCGTGGCTGCGCGCGCGTTTCAACCGCGACCAGTTCGTGGTGGTGGGCACGGTGATGCACGCGGCGCTGACCAGCCTGATCGTGCTGGTTCCCGAGCTGTGGCTGGCATTGCCGGCGATGGTGCTGATGGGCATGTCCTGGATCTCGGTGGCCAATTCGCTGGCGGTGTCGGCGCAGGTGGCGCTGCCGGATTGGGTGCGCGCGCGCGGCATGTCGATCTACCAGATGGCGTTGATGGGTGGCTCGGCCGCGGGCTCGGTGCTGTGGGGGCAGGTGGCCTCGATGACCGATGTGCGCACGGCCGTGCTGGCCGCGGCGGCCACCGGCCTGCTGTTGCTGCTGGCCACGCGCCGGCTCAGCGTGGAAGGCGGCGCCGACATCGACTTCACGCCCGCCTCGGCCGGAGGGCTGGCGCCGGAGCCTGCACAGGCGGTCAATCCCGAGGCGGGGCCGGTGATGGTGACGATCGAATACCAGATCGACCCCGCGCGCGCCGCCGGATTTGCCGAAGTGATGCAGCGCACACGCCGCGCCCGCCTGCGCCAGGGCGCGCTGAGCTGGGGCCTGTTTCGCGACGTGGCCGTGCCGGGGCGCTATGTGGAGTACTTCGTCGACGAGAACTGGCTGGAGCATCAGCGCCGGCTGGAACGCTTCACCGCCTTCGATGCCGGCCTGCGTGGCCAGCGCATGGCCTTTCACGTGGGTGCTGCACCGCCCGTGCTGCGTCGCTATGTGGCCGACGAGACTGCCGAGCCCACTGGCCCACCTGTCTAGCAGCGGCGGCCCGGTGTTCTTTTTGCGCGATTGTGATTTTCATTTTTGAAACTGCCGAGCCGACGGCGGCCATGGGTCGCAGTCGGCACAATCGCTCGGCGACGCGTCCGTGGCCGCACCGTTCTTACCAACTACCGCACCTCAGCCCTCCATGACCAGCACCCACACCTTCAACTGGAGCGCCGGCTACGCCAGCCAGCGCAGCCCCGTGTTTGCGCGCAACGTCGTCAGCACCTCGCACCCACTGGCAGCGCAGGCCGGGCTGCGCATGCTGCAGATGGGCGGCAATGCCGTGGACGCAGCCATCGCCACCGCCGCCGTGATGACCATCGTCGAGCCCTGCAGCAACGGCCTGGGCTCCGACGCTTTCTGCATCCTGTGGGACGGCCAGCAATTGCATGGCCTGAACGCCAGCGGTTGCGCGCCGCAGGCGTGGACAGCGCGCTACTTTCGCGACAAGTACGGCGCCGATGCGCAGACACCGCCCAAGCGCGGCTGGGACAGCGTCACCGTGCCCGGTGCGGTGGCGGGCTGGACGGCACTGCACAGCCGTTTCGGCAAGCTGCCGTTTGCCGATTTGCTGGCCCCGGCCATCGAAACCGCCGAGCGCGGCTATGCGGTGCCGGTCATCGTCCAGCAGAAGTGGACCAACGCGGCCAGCCTGCAAGAGATCACGTCGCAGCCCGGGTTTGCCCAGGCCTTCTTGCCCAACGGCCGTGCGCCCCACGTGGGCGAGCGCTTTGCTTTTGCCGAAGCCGCACGCACGCTGAAGCTGATAGCGCAAACCAAGGGCGAAGCCTTCTACCGTGGCGAAGTGGCCGCCGCCATCGAGGCCCACGCCAAGGCCCACGGTGGTGCCATGACCGCCGCCGACATGGCCGCCTACCAGCCCGAGTGGGTGACACCGATATCGCGCAAC
>JANOZF010000183.1:0-6804 GCA_031429255.1 Rubrivivax sp. | reverse complement strand
GTGCTGATGCCGGGCGTGACGGTGACGCTGACGGTGGAAAAGACCGGCCGTCATGAAGCAGAACAGCAGACCTGGAAGTACGACAAGGGCCTGCGCGACTACCTGATGCAAAGCCTGAGCGCCGACCCGCTGATACCGCTGTTCGAAGGCGAACAGTTTGCCAGCGCCAACGAGACCGAGAACTTCGCCGAAGGCGAGGGCGCCAGCTGGTGCGTGGCCTTCACCGACGAAGGCAACCTGCTGCGCGAGAGCTACGTCAACCTGATCCCCACGGTGGCCGGCGGCACGCATGAAAGTGGTTTGAAGGATGGCCTGTTTGCCGCCATCAAGGGTTTCATCGACCTGCATTCGCTGCTGCCCAAGGGGGTGAAGCTGATGCCCGAAGACGTTTTTTCACGCGCCAGCTTCGTGCTTTCGGCCAAGGTGCTGGACCCGCAGTTCCAGGGCCAGATCAAGGAACGGCTGAACAGCCGCGACGCGTTGCGGCTGGTGTCGGGCTATGTGCGGCCCGGTCTTGAACTGTGGTTGAACCAGCATGTGGACTGGGGCAAGAAGCTGGCCGAGCTCGTCATCCGCCAGGCGCAGACGCGCCAGCGCGCCAGCCAGAAAGTGGAAAAGCGCAAGGGCAGCGGCGTGGCCGTCCTGCCCGGAAAATTGACGGACTGCGAAAGCCGCGACCTGGCCTTCAACGAGGTGTTTCTGGTGGAAGGCGACAGCGCCGGCGGCAGTGCCAAGATGGGCCGCAACAAGGAAACGCAAGCCGTGCTGCCGCTGCGCGGCAAGGTGCTGAACACCTGGGAAGTGGAACGTGACCGGCTGTTTGCCAACAACGAGATCCACGACATCGCGGTGGCGCTGGGCGTGGACCCGCATGGCGCCGCCGACAGCCCCGACCTGAGCGGCCTGCGCTACGGCAAGGTGTGCATCCTCAGCGATGCCGACGTGGACGGCTCACACATCCAGGTGCTGCTGCTGACGCTATTCTTCAAGCACTTTCCGAAGCTGGTGGAAACCGGGCACATCTACGTGGCGCGGCCGCCGCTGTTTCGCGTCGACGCGCCAGCGCGCGGCAAGCGCCCGCCCGCCAAGCTGTACGCGCTGGACCAGGGTGAGCTCGACGCAGCCCTGGACAAGCTGCGCAAGGAAGGCGCGCGCGATGGCAGCTGGACCATCAGCCGCTTCAAGGGCCTGGGCGAGATGAACGCCGAGCAGTTGTGGGACACCACGCTGAACCCCGAAACACGCCGCCTGCTGCCGGTGAGCTGGGGCGCGCTGGGTTTTGACGACACGGCCGGCGCCTTCACCAAGCTGATGGGCAAGGGCGAGGCGGCCTCGCGCCGCGAGCTGATGGAACTGCACGGCGACGAGGTGGAAGTGGATGTCTGACGCGGCGGCGCCACCGCCACCGCCGGTGCAGCACCCGCTGCGCCTGCGGCCGACCATGCTGTCTGACCTCGACTGGGTGGTGTCGCTGGAAACCGACATGCACAACCTGCCTTTCATCACGCCCTGGGAACGCACCCAGCATGAAGGCGCGGTGCGTTTTCCGGACTTCAGGCACTTCATCGTCGAGGCCGGCGGCACCGATGCAGATTCAACGGACAAAAGCGGCGGACGCCAGGGTTTTGTCATCCTGCAGGGCTGCCGCAACCCGCACCGCAGCGTCGAGCTCAAGCGCCTGGTGCTGGCTTCAAGCAGCCAGGGTCACGGCCTGGGCCGGCGCTGCATGCGCGCGCTCAAGGCCATGGCCTTCGACGACCTGCATGCGCACCGCTTCTGGCTCGACGTGAAGCTGCTCAACACGCGTTCGCTGAATCTGTACGCCACCGAGGGCTTTGTCGAGGAGGGCCGGCTGCGCGAAAGCGTGCGCCTGAGCGGCGCCGGCGTCGATGGCTACGATTCGCTGGTGGTGATGAGTCTGCTGGACCGGGAGTTCCAGGCCCGTCGCGCGCTGGGCCTGGAACGGATCGTGTGAGGGCCCTGGCCGCAGGCCGGTGCTCTGTGTGCCGTCAACGCACCGAAAACGGCGCCTGGTAGGGGCGCCCGAAGGCCACGCCACCGGTGATGGTGCCGGCTGGCCGCAGGAACATCTTGCCTTCGCGCTTGTTGTTGCGCGTGTCGACAAAACTCACCGGGCCGTCCACCACTTCCAGCAGCGACAGATCGGCCGGCGCGCCAATCTGCAGCGTGCCCATCTTCGCGATGCGCCCGATGACCCGCGCCGGGTTGACGGTAGCCATCGCCAACACGCGGTCCAGCGGGTAGCCCATGGCGACGAACTTGCTCATCACCCACGGCAGGTAGGGCATGCCGGGCGTGTTGGCCGAGAACACATGCACGTCTGAAGAGATGGTGTCGGGCGGGCAACCCTGGGCGATGGCGGCTTCGGCCACCGTGTAGTCGAAACTGCCGCCACCGTGGCCGACATCGAAGACCACGCCACGCTGCTTGGCGGCCAGGGCGGCAGGCAACAGCTTGCCGTCCTGCACGATGTTGGTGAAGTCGCCGCCGCTGTTGGGCGCGCCTGAGTAGGCATGCGTCAGCACGTCGCCGGGGCGCAGCAAGTCCAGGATCTGCGACATCAGCGCGCGGTTTTCCACGCCACCGATGTGGCACATGATCTTGGCACCCGGCACGCCACTGGCCACGCAGGCAGCGATGGCGCGTTTCAGCGGCTCGACTCCGTGGCCGGCCACCACGTTCTGGCTCATGCGCACCTTCACGCCCAGCACCATGTCGGCGTTTTCGGCCAGTGCGCGGGCGGTGGCTTCAACCTGCGCGTAGTCGATGTTGAACAGCTCGGGCACCGGAAAGCCGGCCAGCCCGGCCACCGCGATGTGGATGAAGGCGTACTGCCGCGTGCGCGAGCCTGGCGCGACGAAGCGGCGCCAGGCAGCGATGTTGTTGGCGCCGCCGTCACCCGCCGAGACCACCGTGGTAGTGCACTGGTGCGCCACCAGCTCGTCAGCCGGTATGCCGATGGCCGAACCGAACGGGTAGGTGTGCGCGTGCAGGTCGATCAATCCTGGCGTCACCAGCTTGCCGCCGGCATCCATCACCCGGTTGGCACGTTCTGGCGCGATGCTGGCTTCGACCGCCTCGATCAGACCATAGCGCATGCCGATGTCACGTTTGCCCGAAAGCCCCTGGCTCGGGTCCAGCACGTTGGCGTTGCGCAGCAGCAGGTCGAACTTGTCGCTCGGGCCCATGGCGGCCAAAGCGCCCCACGGCGATGCGGCCATCAGGCCTACCCCGGCCAATGCGGTGCGGCGGTCAAGCGTGGTCATGGTGTGTCTCCTCGGAATGGTTGTGGGTGTGGCCGATCCCGATGAAACGGCGCCCGGCCATTACAGCCCCCCGCCTGCCGGGATGGAATGCGGTGTTGCCCGCTCCTGCGGCCGCGGAGGTGCCGCACGATCCCTGTGGGTGCCGGGGCCGTTGCCATCCAGCGCCTTCAGCGTGTCGAGCGACGGATCCGAGAGTCGGCTCGAGGTGAGGTATTTGCCGTCCCCGATGAAGATGGGCACGCCGCTGTGTGTGGCGCGGTGGTCAGGGCGGGTCTGGGGATCGCCGAGCATGCCTGCGCGCAAGGCATGGGCCGCCCGAACCCCTGCGCCAGATCGAATCTGGGCGCACCGGATCAACGGCAGGCTGACCAGCCAGAAGTGCAGGTCGCTGCGGGCCGTCGCACGCGACGGCCCGGGCCAACATCAGGCTTTCGTGGTCATCTTCTTCGCGCCGCGGGCCTTGCTCACGCCCACCACTTCCAGCTTGGAGTTGACAACGCCCTTGCGCGTGGCGCCGATCTTCTTGGCCGCAGCCAGCGACAGGTCGCCCACGCGGTCGGGGGTGGTCGGGCCGCGGTCGTTCACGCGCACGACGACGCTGCGCTTGTTGGCCAGGTTGGTCACCTTCACCTTGGTGCCAAAGGGCAGGCTGTTGTGCGCCATGGTCATGGCGCCGGCGTTGAAGCGTTCGCCGCTGGCAGTCTTGCGGCCGTTGAATTTGCGGCCGTAGTAGGCCAGCTTGCCTTCAGAGACGTCGCCTGCGGCAGCCGACGAGACAACCGCTGGGGCTGCCTTGGCGGGGGCGGCCACGGCTGCCGGCGCAGCCACGGCGGCAGGGGCTGCCGCAGGAGCGGCGGCAGGTGCGGCCGGTGATTGCGCGTGCACGGCTACGGAAACAGACAGGGACAGCAGGGCGGCGGAAAGGGCAGGCAAGCGGACCATGGAACTCCTCGGTTTGGTTTTGCAGTGAAAAGGCAACCCCTGATTTTGACCGCAGCCCGGTGTGCACCAACCGGTGTTGCTTCGCTGACACCCTGTTCAGGGGGTGATGGAAAATCCGGGGTTTGCCTTCGGCAGCCGCTCTAACGCGTGCTGGCCCTCTGTTGTTGACAACGTGATGCCCCGATGACCGATCTGTTCACCCCACCACCGCCCGACGCCGCCGACACGCTGCCGCTGGCCGACTACGCGCAACGCGCCTACCTGGAATACGCCCTGTCGGTGGTGAAGGGCCGCGCGCTGCCCGATGTGTGCGACGGCAACAAGCCGGTGCAGCGGCGCATCCTGTACTCGATGTTCCGCATGGGCTTGGCCTACACCGGGGCCAATGGCGCCAAGCCGGTGAAGAGCGCGCGCGTGGTGGGCGACGTGCTGGGCCGCTACCACCCGCACGGCGACACCGCGGCCTACGACGCGTTGGTGCGCATGGCGCAGGACTTCTCGCAGCGCTATCCGCTCATCGACGGCCAGGGCAACTTCGGCAGCCGCGACGGCGATGGTGCCGCGGCCATGCGCTACACCGAAGCGCGCCTGACGCCCATAGCGCGGCTGATGCTTGACGAGATCGACGAAGGCACGGTCGACTTCCAGCCCAACTACGACGGCAGCACCGAAGAGCCGCACCGCTTGCCGGCCCGCTTGCCCTTCGTGCTGCTCAACGGTGCCAGCGGCATCGCCGTGGGCCTGGCCACGGAAATACCCAGCCACAACCTGCGCGAAGTGGCGGCGGCCACCGTGGCGCTGCTGAAAAACGACAAGCTCACCGACGACGAACTGTTTGCGCTGTTGCCGGCGCCTGATTTCCCCGGCGGCGGCCAAATCATCAGCCCAGCGGCCGACATCCGCGAGGCCTACCGCAGCGGCCGGGGCAGCCTGAAGGTGCGCGCGCGCTGGGTGATCGAAGAGCTGGCGCGTGGCCAGTGGCAGCTGGTGGTGACCGAACTGCCCACCGGCACCAGTGCGCAGAAGGTGCTGGAAGAGATAGAAGAAATCACCAACCCCAAGGTGAAGGCCGGCAAGAAGGCGCTGCTGCAGGACCAGCTGCAGCTGAAAGCCGCGCTGCTGAGCGTGCTGGATGCGGTGCGCGACGAAAGCAGCAAGGACGCGGCGGTGCGTCTGGTGTTCGAGCCCAAGAGCCGCACTGTGGAGCAGGCCGAGCTGATCACGGCGCTGCTGGCGCACACCAGCCTCGAGTCCAGCGTGCCGATGAACCTGACGGTGGTGGGCAGCGACGGCCGCCCGGTGGCCAAGAGCCTGCGCAAGATCCTGACCGAATGGATCGAGTTCCGCCTGGCCACGGTGGCGCGGCGCACGCAGCACCGGCTGCAGAAGGTGCTGGACCGCATCCACGTGCTGGAGGGTCGGCTGCTGGTGCTGCTGAACATCGACGAGGTGATCCGCATCATCCGCAACGCCGACGAGCCCAAGCCCGAGCTGATGGCGCACTTCCGCTTAAGCGACCGGCAGGCCGAGGACATCCTGGAAATCCGGCTGCGCCAGCTGGCGCGCCTGGAGCACATCCGCATCGAGCAAGAACTGAAAGAGCTGCGCGGTGAGCAGGGCAAGCTGGAAGACATCCTGAACAACCCCGGGTCGCTGAAGCGCACGGTGGTGAAGGAAATCGAAGCCGACGCCAAGGCCCATGGCGACGACCGCCGCACGCTGGTGCAGGAAGAGAAGAAGTCGGTTGCCGAGATCAAGGTGGTGGATGAACCGGTGACGGTGGTGGTCAGCACCAAGGGCTGGGTGCGAGCGCTGAAGGGCCATGAGATCGACCCGGCGACGCTGGCCTTCAAGGCCGGCGACACGCTGTATGGCACCTTTCCCTGCCGCAGCGTGGACACGCTGCTGGTGTGGGGCACCGAAGGCAAGGGCAGCGGCCGCGTCTACAGCGTGCCCACGGCGGTGCTGCCGGGGGGGCGCGGCGATGGCGTGCCCATCACCACGCTGATCGAGCTTGAAAGCGGCACCCAGGTGGCGCACTTCTGGGCCGGTGCCGCCGACACCATGCTGCTGCTGGCCAACACCGCCGGCTATGGGCTGCTGGCCAAGGCGGCCGACATGGTGGGGCGCAACAAGGGCGGCAAGAGTTTCCTGACGCTGGATGCGGGTGCGCGCGTGCTGCCGCCCGTCGCACTGGCCGCCGGCCACAAGCAGGTGGCCTGTCTGGCGATGGACTCGCGCCTGCTGGTGTTTCAGCTCGATGAGCTGAAGCTCCAAGGCGCTGGCGGCAAGGGCCTGACGCTGATGGACGTGGACGCCAAGGCGCCGCTGGTGTCGGTGGCCACCTTTGCCGATGTGCTGCGGGTGCTGGGCAGCGGCCGCGGCGGCAAGGCCAAGGACGAACTGCTCAAGGGCGTGGCGCTGGCAGAACATGTCGGCAAGCGCGCGCGCAAGGGGCGTGCGCTGCAGGCCATCAAGGCCACGCTGGTGTTGGCGGTTTGACGGTCAGGCCAAATCGCGCAAGGGCCTTCGGCAGGCGTAAAGGTCCTTCCGGACCTTTACGTCCGGCCTCAGC
>JANOZF010000182.1:0-5663 GCA_031429255.1 Rubrivivax sp. | reverse complement strand
TTGATCAGGATGGCGGTGGTGCTGCCGCCGTACTGCGCGCCGTAATAGATGCCGGCCAGCATGATGAGCGCCGGCGTGGCGTCCAGCGCATAGATGCTGGGCAGCAGCATCGCGATGGTGGCCACGGGGCCCAGGCCGGGCAGCACGCCGATCAGTGTGCCCAGCATGGCGCCACCAAAGGCGTAAAGCAGGTTTTGCAGCGTGAAGGCCACGCCAAAACCGAGCATCAGGTTGTTCAGGAGATCCATCGTCAACCTCTGCTTACTTGATCAGGAATGAAGGCCAAAGGGGAAGTGTCAGATTCAACCCCCAGATGAAGATGAACCAGCTGCCGATGGTGAGGATGATCGAGTTGATCAGCGCGTCTTTCCAGTGGAATTCGTCGCCGGCCAGTGCCGCCACCACCACCAGAATCGGCAGTGCGACGACCATGCCCAGGTGCGGCAGCGACCAGCCGAAGATCGCCACCGTGGCGGTGATCATGCCCAGCGGTTTCCAGGCCCACGGGCCGATCTTGTCGCCGCCCTGCACCTCGAAGGTCAGCGCCTTGAAGAGAATCAGACCCCCAAGAAGGGCCATCAGTACACCCAGCCCGAACGGGAAGTAGGCCGGCCCCGGCCGAGCCGAGCTGCCGAAGCTGTAGTTGGTGGCGCCCCACGCGAAGGCCGCGCCAATGACGATAAACATCAGGCCGGACCAGAAGTCCTTCTCGCTCTTGATCTTCAAACGCTGCTCCTCCACGTGCTGCCGGCGCCCAAACGGGCTCTCGTCGCTGGAAAACGACTCACACCATTCTAGGGACGGGGTCTGGGATCGCGGCTGTGGTTTCCACGTAAGGGCGGCTGCGGCCCGCTTTTTCCGGCGCTTGACCGCTCGCAAGCTCCAACACACTCGGGAGGCGGGCCCTGTGGCTGCCTGCCTGGCATGGTGCCGGGCGGAGCGGCTGCGCGGCGCCGACACACCGCCCATCGATGATCGCCTCCAGCTTACCGGCCCCCCATCCGCTGCCCTCACCCGGCGGTGGAGCTGCGCTTGCGTTGGCGCTGCACGCGGAGATGCTGGCGCGACCGCGCAGCGCCGACGCAGCACAGGGCCTGGTCATCGGCGTGGCGCGGCGCCTGGGTTTCGAGCGCTGCTGGCTGGCCTTGCACGCCGGCCCGAAGCGCCCGCTCAGGCTGGTGGCGCTTTCCGACGGCACGCTGCCCGCTGATAGCAGTGATGCCCACCGCCAGCTGCTGGCCGCCTGCGCCGAGTGTTTCGACCAGGCCGCCCCGGTGCAGTGGCCCGAACCGGCCGACCAGCCCGGCACCCTGCCGCGCATCACCCGCGCGCACGCCGCTGCCGCGGCCAGCGCTGGCAGCAGCGCCACCACCGCGGGTGTGCCGCTGGCTGCCGATGGCCGCTTGATCGGCGCGCTGTGTGTGCTGCGCCCGGCCGGCCCGGCCATTGATGCCGCAACTGTTGAGCAACTCGAACACCTGGCCTGCCTGGCCGCGCCGCTGCTGGCGCTGATGCACGCCAACGAACGCAGCGCGCCGCGGCGGGCGCTAGACGCCCTGCACGACTGGTGGGCCGCCAAGGGTGCGAAGCAGAAGCGCAGCCTCAGGCAGCTCGGCGCCTTGTGCGCCACCGCCGCCACCGTGGCCCTGCTGCTGCCCTGGCCGGCGCAGGTGGGCGGCCGCGCACGGCTTGAAGGGGCCGTGCAGCGCGTCCTGTCGGCGCCGGCTGACGGCTTCGTACAGCAGGTGCACGCCCGCGCCGGCGACACCGTGCGGGCTGGCCAGCCGCTCATCGACCTGGCCGATCAGGACCTGCAACTCGAGCGCCAGCGCTGGCAAAGCCAGCTGGCACAGCATCTGGACGGCCTGGCCACGGCGCAGGCGCGCGCCGACCGCGCGCAGCTGGTGCTGCTGCAAAACCGCGCCGACGAAGCGCAGGCGCAGCTGGAACTGGTGGAAGAGCGCCTGCAGCGCTCGCGCCTGGTGGCGCCCTTCGACGCCATCGTGGTGCAGGGCGACCTGAGCCAGCAGCTGGGCGCACCGGTGAAGGAAGGTGCCGAGCTGCTGACCCTGGCGCCCAGCGACCGCTTCCGCGTCATCGTCGAGATCGACGAGCGCGACATCGCCGCCATGGACCGCGCCGGCGCAACGTCTCTGCACGGCACCCTCACGCTGAGCGCGCTGCCTTGGGACACCCTGCCCTTGCGCGTGACCCGCATCTCGCCCATGGCCAAGGCCGTGGAAGGGCGCAACGTGTTCGACGTCGAGGCCGAGCTGCTGAACCGGCCGAACGGCCTGCGCCCGGGCCTGCAAGGCAGCGCGCGCATCGACACGCAGCCGGCCAGCCCGCTGCTGCACCTGCTGCGCCGCAGCCTGGGTGCGCTGCGGCTGGCCTGGTGGGAGTGGCTGGGATGACGCTGGCCAGCGCCCTGCCCCAGGCTGCGCCGTTGCTGTCGGCGCAGTGGTTTCGTGTGGCCTCGTTGCGCCCGCTGCTGCCACCGCAGCAGCCCAGCCAGCGCCTGCACCAGCGCGGCGAGGTCTGGCATGTGCTGACGCTGGCCGATGGCACGCGCAGCTTCAGGCTCAACACCGCCGCGTGGCACACCGTGGCGCGTTGCAACGGCCGGCGCACCACGCAAGAGCTGTGGGACCTGGCGCTGGCCGAGTTCGGCGACGGCGCGCCCACGCAAGACGAATTGCTGTCCATCCTGGCCCGGCTGCACGCCGCCGGGCTGCTGAGTTTCGACCGCCGGCCCGACTTCGGCGCTTCGAGCGCAGCGGCTTCCCAGGGTGACGAAACGCCGGCAGCGCGGCGCAACAGCCTGCTGGCCTGGCGCATTCCTCTCGGGCGCCCAGACGCCCTGCTGGCGCGGGTGGTGCAGCCGCTGGCGCGGCTGCACGGGTGGACCTTGCTGGTGGCCTGGCTGCTGGCCGTGGCCTGGGCCGTGCTGGCAGGCGTGCAGCATGCCGCGGAACTGGGCACGCGGCTGCACGGCCTGTTGTCATCGCCCAAGACCTGGGGCCTGGCCTGGCTGGCCTACCCGCTGATGAAACTGCTGCATGAAGGCGCACATGGCCTGGTGGCGCGGCGCATGGGCGCGCAGGTGTCGGAATGGGGCGTCACGCTGCTGATGTTCTTGCCCGTGCCCTATGTCGACGCCTCGGCCGCATCGGCGTTGCCGCGCCGGCGCCAGCGGCTGTTGGTGGCCGCTGCCGGCATCGTCGTCGAAGGGGCCGTGGCTGCTGCCGCCCTAGCCGTGGTGCTGAACGTGCAGCCTGGTGCGTTGCACGACACCGCACTGCTGGTCTTCTTCATCGCCGCGCTGTCCACCTTGATGGTCAACGCCAACCCGCTGATGCGCTTCGACGGCTACCACATGCTCAGCGACGCGCTGAACCTGCCCAACCTGGCCACGCGCAGCAACCAGTACACGCTGCAGGCGCTGGCACGGTTGCTCCTGGGCAGCAAGGCGCCCGCCGGCCTGGTGCCCGCGGCCGGGGAAAAGCCGTGGCTGCTGGCCTACGCGCCCGCTGCGCTGGCCATGCGCTGGGTCGTGGCCTGGGCCGTGGTGCTGTGGCTGGGCAGCATCGCACAGCCGCTGGGGCTGCTGGTCGGCGCGGCCTTTGCCTGGTCGCTGCTGCTGGTACCGTGCTTCAAGCTGCTGCGCTGGTTGCGCACCAGCTCATCTCAGGCTTCGAATCAGGCGTTCGGCGCGCCCCGCCTGCTGCGCCAGGGCCTGCTGTGGTCACCGGTGCTGCTGGTGCTGGCGCTGCTGCTGTGGCCGCTGCCCGTCAGCACCGTGGCGCAAGGCGTCTTGTGGCTGCCGGAACACGCACTGGTGCGCAGCCAGGCCGCGGGCGTGGTGGGCGCGGTTCTGGTCACCGACGGTCAGATGGTGAAGCCCGGCGACGCCGTGCTGCAGCTGCTGTCACCCACGCTGCAGGCCGATGTCGACCGCCTGCGCGGCCGTGTGCAGGGCCTGCTGGCCGAACAGGCGCGCACGCTGCAGGCCGAACCCGCCAACGCGGTGCAGGCCGAACACACGCTGCAGGCCACGCTGGCCGAGCTGGCGCAAAGCGAAGAGCGGCTGGCCCGGCTCACCGTCAGGGCGCAAGCGGCCGGCCGCATCGTCATCGAACAGGCCACCGACCTGCCAGGCCGCCACGTGCTGCGTGGCGCCTTGCTGGCCCACGTCATCACTGGCGAACCCGGCATCGTCAGGCTGGCGGTACCGCACGACAGCGCGGCGCACATCGCGGCGCTGGAACGCGCTGCGCCGGCGGGCGGCACCGCTCACCCTGGCGCGCTGAACGATGCGCGCCCGTCGCCAATGAATGTGCAGTTGCAGGTGCAGGGAGTCGACCTGTCGACGCCCCGCCGCAGCGCGCGCTGGTCCGGCCGACCTTCGGGTGGCGTGACCCGACTGCCCAGCGCTGCCTTGGGCGACCGCAGCGGTGGCCGCATTGCCACCGACGGCACCGACAGCAGCGGGCTGCGCCCGGCGCAGCCGGTGCTGGTGGGCGAACTGCAGCTCGAAGGCGCCGCCGCCAGCCGCATCGGCGAGCGCGTGCTGGTGCGCTTCGAACATGGGCGCTCGCCGCTGCTGCTGCAGCTGGCGGGCAAGTTGCAGCAGCAGCTGCTGCGCCACTTCAACCCCAGCACATGAACAGCACCCTGCCCCGCCCCGGCCCCATACACGGCCTGTACCCCCAGCGCAGCGACGCCGCCGCGGCCTGGCTGGCCGGCCCCTGGGCCTGGCTGCGCGCACGGCTGCCACTGCCGCAGGCCTGGCTGCAGTGGCGGGCGCGCACACCGCTGCAGCAGGTGCGCGCGAGCCAGGCCGTGTGGTGCAAGCTGAGCGAACAAAATCTGCCCTTGCACGTGCGCCGCCTGCGCGCACGGCTGGGCCGCGACGGCTGGCAGGGCCACGAGCTGCGCAGCCGGGCCCTGGGCTGCGCTGCGGCCTTGATGCACCGCACGCTGGGCCGCAACCCCTACGACAGCCAGCTGCTGTGCGCGCAGTTGCTGCTGCAAGGCCGGCTGGCTGAAATGGCCACCGGCGAAGGCAAGACCCTGGCCGTGGCGCTGGCTGCCGCGGTGGCGGCCCTGGCCGGCGTGCCGGTGCACGTGATGACGGCCAACGACTACCTGGCCGCACGCGACGCAAAGCAGCTGGAGCCCTTCTTCCGCGCCCTGGGCCTGCGCAACGGCATGGTGCTGGCCAGCAGCACGCCCGACCAACGCCGCGTCGCCTATGCGGGAGACGTCACGCACTGCACCGCGCGCGAAGTCGCGTTCGACCACCTGCGCGACCGCCAGCAGCTGCAGGCGGCGCCGTCCGATCTGCAACAACGCGCGGCACGACTGGCCAGCACCGAGATCGCCCTGCCGCCCCTGTTGCTGCGCGGGCTGTGCATGGCGCTGGTGGACGAAGCCGACAGCCTGCTCATCGACGAGGCCACGATGCCGCTGGTGCTGGCCGAAGCGGTGAACGACCCGCGCCATCGCGCCTGGTGCTTCCAGGCGCTGGCGCAGGCACGCGACGTGGTGCCTGGCACCGATGCCGATGTCTGCGCCACCACGCACCAGGTCCGCTGGACCGAAGCCGGCCAAGCCAGCCTTGAGGCGCGTGCCACCGCGCTGGGCGGCGCCTGGCACAGCAG
>JANOZF010000181.1:0-2044 GCA_031429255.1 Rubrivivax sp. | reverse complement strand
TCAAGAACAGGCTGGGATCCTGGCCGCACTGACCATCAAAAAACCCTCGCTGAACACCCAGTTGACCCTTTTGTAATGGAGCGTTTTGCTTGCGCTCCTATACAAATCAACCGCTTACGCGATTAGCTGTCGAACTCGGGTAAACATTCGGTGAGCACGTCAGCGGATCAAGCTCGCAGGATATTGCTGAAGTCGCGCCTCAGCGGGTACAGCCAGATGTCCTTCATCGGCAAGACTTGCTGATGATCGGTGCTCTTCTTGCCACGGCCGACCGTTCTGCCCACCAGCTGCCAGTTGGCCGCCTTGTAGCAGGTGCCCTTGTGGCGGGGGCTTTCGACGAAGGTCTCCAGCATCACTGGCCTGTAGCCGTAGCGAGCTTGCCAGTCCAGCGGCAGGCGCCGCGCGGCCAGCGCCAAGATCTTGGATGCCAACCCCTTGGACTGAATCCACGGCAGGATCAGGAAGCGCGCGTTGTTGACGACGAGCTGCAGGTTCTTCTGCCGCTGCCCGTGGCTCCAGCCAATGAAGCGCTCCCGATCGGCCACCTTCCATGCGCTGGCGCCGAAGCTCAGCAGCGCAACCAGCCGCTCGCCGGCATGCACGTTGTAGCGGATCTGGCTGCCCGACATCGGCGTGTAGCCCAAGTAGTGGTAGCGCGCAACGTACTCGTTCCAGAGCCTGGAAGCTGCACCGCGCCCGTCAACGATGCTCAGCTTCAGCGCCGGCAACTCGTGCACGGCGGCGGCAAGAACAGGCTGCTCGTCGGTGGCCGGCGTGGCGTTGAACTGGGCGCGGCGGCGCGGCTTGGGGATCTGCGAGGCCGGCAATGTGATCAGCCCATCGGCCTGCATCCGCAGCATCGCCACGCGGCAACTCATCTCGCGCAGCCGGCCATCCGCACGTCGCCAGTTCAGCTGCTCGCACACCAGGCGCGACAGCGGCGTGCGTTTGACCGTCGGGTTCATCGCGATTGTGCGGGCGATCGCCTGCAGATCCTCTGGGCTGAAGTCGCGTCCGCTATACCGTTTCATGAGCTGTCGATGGTCGCGGTGTCGTTGCTGCGCAGGGCCGCCAGTTGCGCTTCATCCATTTGCCAGGGCACGAAGCGGGACCAGTCATCGGGTGCGCGACCGCCTGCGTCGGCACAGGCTTGTAGGTAGCCGCTCAGCCACAGCCGCGGGTTCAGCCCCCACAGCCTGACCGTGTTCAGCAGGCCCATCATCGCCGCGGCCAACTGCCCCGACCACTGGCTGCCCGAGCCGTAGAAGTTCTTGCGCCCGACCACCGCTGGCCTGAGCGCGCGTTCGCTGACGTTGTTGTCCAGGTCCAGCCAAGGATGATCCAGGAACAGCACCAGCCCGGGCCAGTACGTGCGCATGGTGCGCAGCACCTTGCGGGCAGGCGCTGCCAATTGCTCATCGCCCAGGCCGGTCTGGCATTGGACATCCATCACCTCGATGAGCTTGCGCAGCTGGGTGTCGTTGTCGCTGAACGCGGCCTGGTCCGTGGCATTGTCGTAGTGCTGGCGTCGTAGCGCGTGCAGCCTGTACAGCTGCGCGATCTGTTCGACCCAGCCCATCGCCCAGCTCCACAACACCGGATGATCGTTGGCCACGCGCAAGAAGTCCCTGCGCTGGTGCGCCCAGCAAATCGCCAGGCTCACGCCTGGCGTTTGCCGGGCGAACTTGCGGTACGCACCGTAGCGGTCGACGCTGAGAATGCCTTGAGTGACCCCTTGCAGCGCTGCGCCGGGTACCTTCGCAGAACGCGACGGGTCGAGCACGAAGCACACCACCGTCTTGGACTTGAAGACCCACAGGTACCAGCGGTGGCCGACCTTACCTTCGAGCTCTTCGAAGACCTCCCAGCGTGTCTCGTCGGCATGCCAGTGCGAGCTGCGCCGCAGCTGCGCAAGCCCGGCGTGCACCAGTGGCTCGAACATCGGCAACAAGTCGTGCAGCCCATCGGTGAGCGTGCCCTGCGAGATGGTCAGGCCCTGATCACGCCAGTCTTGCAACAGCCGCGCGCTGGGCTGGCCGTAGAC
>JANOZF010000180.1:0-28215 GCA_031429255.1 Rubrivivax sp. | reverse complement strand
TCGGGTGCGGGTGCTGCGGGTCGGTCAGGCCCTGTCCCGGTGTGGGTTCCGGGGATGACCAGGGCGCCAGAACCAATGCCGAATGGCGGTGCTTGATGCACCGCCAGCCGACTGGCCAGCCTGGTTGGCCCACCTTGTGACTGCTGCGGGGCGCCGCACAAAGCCTTAAATTCTAGCAGGCGCTGCGGTGGGCTGGCTGCGCTTGCCCCGCACGAAGGCTACGAGTTGATCGGCCAGCGTTGGCTGCTGCATCAAGCGCTGCCGCCACTGTTGCGTGCCTCGCTGCCAGGTTTCAAGGTCGGGCAGGTCCGGGTTCCCGGGCGGTCCGGTCACCACGCCGTTCCACCAATGCCACAGCGCCGCAACACCGGCGCCGGGCTGCAGCCCGTCCAACAAGGCCTGAACCTTGGCGTGGTGCGCACCGTCGTGCTGCGGGTAGGCCTGCCACACGAAAGGCCTGGCAGCCCACAGGGCACGCACCAGGCTGTCTTCACCGCGCACGAAGTTCAGGTCGCAGGCCCACAGCAGTTCGTCGTAACCGTGTTGCGTCAGCCAGGGCAGCTTCTGCAGCTGCAGGCCCGGCGTGGGGAACTCGGCCGCCGCCTGGGCTGCGCCCGGCGTCAGCAGCAGCCGCGTGGGCCTGGTAGCCAGCCGCTGCAGCAGGGTGGGCAATTCTGGATGGGGGTAGCAGAACAGGCTGGCCAGGCGTTCACCGCGCTGCAGACCGATGCCGTGCTCGTGCAACCAGCGGGCGCGGTCGAACGTGGCCTGTCGGTTGGGCAGGTCGTCTTCTCGCAGCAGGCCACCGGTGCGCGGCGTGAAGCCCGGATAGAAGAACCACTTGGTCAGGCCCTGCGGCTGCGGTGAGGGCAGGCCGTGTGATCGCTCGACGTAGGCCTCTGCGCTCAGGTATTCGAGGTTGATCCACACCGGTGCCCCGGGCTGACATGTCGCCATCGCGTGCACGTAAGGCGCGGGCGGGTCGCAACCGAAGGCCTCGATCACCACCGCGGCTGGGCTGGCCGCGGGCTCGCCGTCCGGGACGTCGGGCCAAGGCAACACCTGCACCCGCGGGTGACCCTGCGGTGCCATCCAGGCCAGTGCCCGGGCGTCGTCGATGACCAGGCGCACCGTCGCGCCACGCGCGCCCAGTTCGCAGGCCAGACGCCAGCACACGCCGACGTCACCGTAGTTGTCGATGACGCGGCAGAAGATGTCCCAACGCTGCCCGAGCGGCTCGAGCTGTTGCGACGGGGTGCCGGGGTTCATGGGGGCGATTATCGAAGCCGGTGAAAATCGGTCGCCATGAGTTCGCCCGATCTGCCCGCCGCAACCCCAGAGTCTGTTCCCGCCGATGGCGCGGCCGTCGACCGCCAGCACCTGTTGGCGGAGGTGGCCGCCTTGCCTGGCTTGCCTGGCGTCTATCGCTGGTTCGATGCGCAGGGTGGGCTGCTGTACGTGGGCAAGGCGCGCAATCTGAAGAAGCGGGTCTCCAGCTATCTGCAACGCGACCATGACGGCACGCGCATTGGCCAGATGGTGGCGCGCATCGCGCGGCTGGAAACCACGGTGGTGCGCACCGAGGCCGAAGCGCTGCTGCTCGAGAACAACCTGATCAAGGCGCTGTCGCCGCGCTTCAACATCCTGTTTCGCGACGACAAGAGCTACCCGTATCTGAAGATCACGGGCCAGCGTGTGGCCACGTCGGCGGTGGCGGCGAACGCCTCGGTGGTGTTCCCGCGCATGGCCTATTTCAGGGGCGCGGTGGACCGCAAGCACCGTTACTTCGGGCCCTACCCGAATGCCTGGGCCGTGAAGCAGACCATCCAGCTGATGCAGAAGGTGTTTCGCTTGCGCACCTGCGAAGATACGGTTTTCAGCAACCGCTCGCGGCCCTGTCTGCTGTACCAGATCCATCGTTGCTCCGGCCCCTGCGTGGGGCTGGTCTCAGCGGCCGGCTACGCGCAGGACGTGGAACAGGCCGAGCGATTCCTGCGCGGTGAGCAGCGTGAGCTGATCGACGACATGCAGGCGCAGATGATGGTGCATGCCGAGAGCCTGGCTTTCGAGCAGGCGGCCGCGCTGCGCGACCGCATCGGTTCCTTGTCGCGTGTGTTGCACCAGCAGTCGATGGACGCCAGCAGTTTGTCGGGCAGCGAGCAGGACGTCGACATCCTGGCCGTCAAGGTGGCCGGAGGCCGCGCCTGCGTCAACCTGGCGATGGTGCGGGGCAGCCGGCACTTGGGCGACCGCGCCTACTTCCCTGCGCACGTGGACGAAGGTGCTGCGCTGCAAGGGCTGGAAGAAGACGATCCCGTCGCAACGCCAGCGCTGCAACCCGCCGAGGCACCAGCAACTGCCCCGCGCGAAGCCAGTGCCGAGGTGGTCGTGCTCGAAGCCTTTGTCGCCCAGCATTACCTGGGCCAAGCGGTGCCGCCGCTGCTGGTAACCAGCCACGCGATCGACCCGGCCTTGGTAGAAGCGCTGGCCGAAGCAGCCGCCACCCGCGTGCGGTCGCAGCACCAGCCGCGCGAACAACGCCGGATCTGGCTGGACATGGCGATGAAAGGCGCCGAGCTGTCCCTGGCGCGGTTGCTGGCGGAAGAGGGCTCGCAGCAGCAACGCACCAGGGCGCTCGTCGAAGCGCTCGATCTCGACGTTGCCGACCCCGCGCAGCTGCGCATCGAGTGCTTCGACGTCAGCCACACGGCCGGCGAAGCCACGCAGGCCTCGTGCGTGGTCTACGAAGGGCACCAGATGCAAAGTGCCCAGTACCGCCGCTTCAACATCGAAGGCATCACCGGTGGCGACGACTATGCCGCCATGCGCCAGGTGCTGACCCGCCGCTACGCCCGCTTGGCCGAGGCGATGGCAGAAAGCGCAGCCGTGGGTGAAACGGGCCTGCCGCCCCCGCTGGCGCCTGGAGCCAAAGAAGGCGCTGCAACCCCCGAGCCCGCTGCGCCGCCGAAGAGGCGTTCCGGCCTGGCCCGTATGCCCGACCTGGTGCTGGTGGATGGCGGCCGCGGACAGGTCAGCATGGCGCGCGAGGTGTTCGAGGAACTCGGTCTGGAGCTGGCGCTGATCGTTGGCGTTGAAAAAGGCCAGGGTCGCAAGGTGGGGCTGGAGGAACTGGTGTTTGCCGACGGCCGGGAGAAGGTCTATCTCGGGCATGATTCGGCCGCGCTGATGCTGGTGGCGCACATCCGCGACGAAGCGCACCGATTTGCCATCACTGGCATGCGTGCCAAACGGGCGAGCGTGCGCACGGGCGGCAGCCGACTCGAAGACATAGCCGGCGTCGGACCCCGCAAGCGTGCACGTTTGCTGCAGCGTTTCGGGGGTCTTCGTGGCGTGGCCGCTGCCAGCGTGGAAGAACTGGCCGGCGTCGAAGGCATTTCCAAGGACCTTGCGGAGGAAATCTACCGTGCATTGCATTGAACACCAGAACCGGGGCGCCGGTGCGCTGGCCCCGATGTGCCGGGCTGCGCTGCGGCTGACGACGGCATTGGCCGCCGTGGTGCTGGCCGGCTGCGCCAGCAAACCTGCACCAGCGCCGCCCGCGGCTTCGCCGGCGCCTGCGGCCGGCCGGGCGTCACCTGCCGCACCGGTACCTCCGGCTGCCAGACCCGCCGCGCCCAGCCCGGTCCCCACACCGGAACCCAGCCCTGTCGCTGCAACCGTTGTTCCCGATGCGCCGTCCGGGATGCGCATCGTCAAGCTGCCGCCGCCAACGCCTTCGCGCAACATGGCCGAGGTGCGCCTGCAGGCGGCGCGTCGTCTCGTGGCCGCGCACCCCGACGGCACCTACATGAGCGTGCCCAGACAGCCGTTGCTGGGCGTTCCGGTGCTGAAGATCACGCTGAAAGCCGACGGCAGCGTCAACAACATCATGGTGCTGCGCGAGCCCCAGGAAGCCAAGGAAACCATCCAGCAGGCGATTGACGCGGTGTATCGCGCAGCGCCCTATGGCGACCTCAGCCGCCTGCCCAAGCCCTGGGAGTTCATCGAGACCTTTCTGTTCGAACACAACGGCCGCTTCAAGCCCATGACGCTGGACCGCTGAGCGGCGCCGCCGTGCCGCAAGGTCAGTGCCGGCTGCGCACTGCACAATCGCTGACCTGATCAGCCATCCCTCCGGCCGCCGCATCCATGTTCCTGACCATTCCCACGCTGTTGACCTGGGCTCGCATCGCAGCGATTCCCTTGATCGTCGGCGTGTACTACCTGGGCTGGGACATGGCCACCAAGAACCTGGTGGCCACCGTGCTGTTCGTGCTGTTTGCCGCCACCGATTGGCTGGACGGATTCCTGGCCCGCAAACTCAACCAGCAGTCGGCCTTTGGGGCGTTTCTCGACCCGGTGGCCGACAAGTTCCTGATCTGCGCCTGCCTGCTGGTGCTGCTGGGACAGGGGCGCGTCGATGTGCTCGTGGCACTCATCATCATCGGGCGCGAGATTGCCATTTCGGCGCTGCGTGAATGGATGGCGCAGATTGGTGCTGCGCGCAGCGTGGCCGTGCACATGCTGGGCAAGCTCAAGACCATGTCGCAGATGGTGGCCATCCCCTTCCTGCTTTACGACGGCAGGCTGTTCGGACTCATCGACACCCGGCTCTGGGGTGAGCGGCTGATGATCGTGGCGGCCGTGTTGACTATATGGTCGATGGGTTACTACCTGCGCCGCGCCATACCCGAGATCAGAGCCAAGGCCCGATGACGGGTGCCGGCTCGCGCTGGTTGCGCGCCATGCCTGCGGTGTTCGTGCTCATCTGGAGCACGGGTTTCGTCGTTGCGCGCTACGGCATGCCCCATGCACCGCCGTTCAGCTTTCTAGCGCTGCGCTACCTGCTCTCGATCGTTGCCTTCGGCATCTGGATCGCGCTGTCACGGCCCTCGTGGCCCGCCAGCCCGTCGCAATGGCTGCACCTGGGTGTGACCGGCGTGTTGATGCACGCCGGTTATCTGGGTGGAGTCTGGTTCGCGGTGAAGGGCGGGCTGGGCGCCGGCCTGGCCGCGCTGATTGTCGGGCTGCAGCCCTTGTTGACGGCGCTCTGGCTCAGTGCCTATGACCGTGGACCCAGTGGCCGGGTGCTCATTCCGGCCCGTCAGTGGCTGGGGCTGGCACTCGGCCTGGCGGGCCTGCTGCTGGTCGTCAGCAGCAAACTGCGCCTGGGGCAGGCGCAGATTGCGACCGTGGTGCCGGCCGTGCTGGCCTTGTGCAGCATCACCGCGGGCACGCTGTACCAGAAGCGCTGGGTGAAGGCCTGCGATGTTCGCAGTGCCAACACCGTGCAGCTCATCGCCGCCTTGCTGGTGACGGTGCCCCTGGCCGCAATGGAATCCGAGCCGGTGGTCTGGCATCCGGAATTGATCGGCGCCCTGTTGTGGTCGGTGCTGGCATTGACGCTGGGCGGCAGTTCGCTGCTGTATCTGCTGATCCAGCGTGGCGCTGCCACTTCGGTGACCAGCCTGATGTATCTGGTGCCCCCATGCACGGCGGTGCTCGCGGCCATCCTGTTCGCTGAACCGCTCACCGCGGTTGTGTTGGCAGGTCTGGTGTTGACGGCTCTTGGTGTGGCGTTGGCGGTGCGTTCCGGGGTCCGATCTTGATCGGAATAGGCTTACGAAGGCGGCCTGTCAAGCGGATAAGCACCGTCATCCTGATCAAGGATACCGGCCTTGGGACTGGTTCGTTTCGTCATAAAA
Source organism: Rubrivivax sp. (assembly GCA_031429255.1). Classification (GTDB taxonomy): domain Bacteria; phylum Pseudomonadota; class Gammaproteobacteria; order Burkholderiales; family Burkholderiaceae_C; genus Rubrivivax. The sequence continues at coordinate 22,510 of JANOZF010000180.1, read as the reverse complement.
TTGAGCAGTCTCGATCGTGATTCCTTCATAGGCGCCCAGGGTCTGGACATCTTGAGCTCCATGATGGCCAGACAGACCGGTTGCCCCGTTGAAAACACGCCCAACAGGCCATCTCGGACCAGCCTCGAACCAATCACCTAGACAGGGGAACACGACGTGAACAAGAGTGAGTTGATCGAACACATTGCCAAGCAGGCCGACATCTCGAAGGCCGCGGCGTCGCGCTCGCTCGAGGCCCTGATCGGTGCTGTCAAGACCACGCTGAAAAAAGGTGGCACGGTCACGATCACCGGGTTTGGTACCTTCACGGCGCCCAAACGCGCGGCCCGGACGGGCCGCAATCCCCGCACCGGCGCCGCCATCAAGATCAAGGCCGCCAAGGTGCCGAAATTCCGCCCTGGCAAGGGCTTGCGCGACGCGTTGTAAGCTCCGCGCACCGGGTGCTTAGCTCAGCCGGTAGAGCGGCGCCCTTACAAGGCGTAGGTCGGCGGTTCGAACCCGTCAGCACCCACCACCAGCTTCTATAGAATCAAGGGCTCCCCGGTCCTTGGCTTGTGGCTGTGCGGCTTGGCAGCGGTCAATGCTGGCAGCTGCAGATGACAACGGCAAACCGCGGCTCGGCCTCATGTTGTCAGCTGCGCCATCAGCGGGCTGGAACGGGCGCCTCCACCGCGGCTCAGGGTTCCAGGCAAGGCGTTCGGCCACTGCGGGCGCCGCCCACAATCACCTCCACCAAGGCATTAGCGATGTTCGATTTCGTTCGCAACCACACCCGGCTGGCACTGGGTTTCATGCTGTTGCTGATCATTCCTTCGTTCATCTTTTTCGGCATCGACGGCTACCAGAAGTTTGGTGATCGCGCGAACACCACCGTGGCTTCGGTCGACGGCAAGAGCATCACCCGCGCTGAATGGGACAACGTGCACCAGCGCCTGATGCAGCGGGCCCGCGCGCAGATGCAAGGTGCCGACCCGTCGGCCTTCGACACACCCGAGATGCGCCGCAACACGCTGGATGGCATCGTGCGTGAACGGGTGCTGCTGGCGGCAGCCAGCCATATGAACCTGAGCCCCAGCGATGCACGGCTGCAACGCCTGTTCGTCACCGACCCCCAGTTTGCCCAGGTGCGCAACCCCGATGGCAGCGTGAACCGCGAGATCCTGGCCATGCAGGGCATGAGCTCCGAGATGTTTGCGCAGCAACTGCGGCAGGAACTGGGCATGCAGCAGGTGCTCGGTGGTGTCGGGCGCTCTGTGCTTTCCCCCGCCAGCATCGTGGGCGCCACCGTGGACCCTCTGTTGCAGCGGCGCGAGATTCAGTTCCAGCGCTTTGACTCCGTGGCGTATCGCGACAAGGCCAAGCCTTCCGACGCCGAAATCGAGAGTTTCTACAAGAGCCATGCCGACGACTTCAAGACACCCGAGCAGGCCAGCATCGAATACGTGACGCTCGATCTCGAGGCCCTGGGCGCTGCTGCCGCGCCCACCGATGCCGAACTGCGCAAGTTCTATGACGACAATCCCGTTCGCTTCACGGCGGCCGAAGAACGGCAAGCCAGCCATATCCTGATCAACGCCGACAAGGCCCAGCCCGCGGCGGTTCGGCAGGCCGCGAAGGCCAAAGCGGAAGCCTTGCTCGCCGAGGCGCGCAAGAATCCGGCGGCTTTTGCCGAGCTGGCGCGGAAGAACTCACAGGACACTGGCAGTGCGCAGCAAGGCGGTGATCTTGGTTTCTTCGGCCGTGGCGCGATGGTCAAGCCTTTCGAAGACGCGGCGTTTTCGATGAAAAAGGGCGACCTGACGGGCCCGGTGGAGACCGACTACGGCTACCACGTCATCATGCTGACCGGCGTCAAAGGCGGCACCAGGCGTCCGTACGAAGAAGTCAGCGCCGAGATCGCTGCCGAATTGCGCAAGACGGCGGCGCAGCGGCTGTGGCCTGCCACCGCCGAACAGTTCACCAACACGGCGTACGAGCAGTCCGACAGCCTGCAGCCGCTGGTGGACAAGCTCAAGCTCAAGAAGCAGACCGCCACCGTTCAGCGCAAGCCGCTACCCGGCGCCACGGGCGCACTGGCCTCAACGAAGCTGCTCGACGCCGTGTTTGGCCAGGAGGCGTTGACCAACAAGCGCAACACCGATGCCGTGGAGGTGGCGCCCAACCGGCTGGTGGCGGCCCGCGTCGTGCAGCTTTCGCCGGCGCGTGTGCAGGCGCTGACGGAAGTGCTGGACCGGGTGCGCGAGCGCCTGACCTCCGAGCAGGCGCAGGCGCTGGCGCGCAAGGAAGGCCAGGCCCGACTGGCCGCATTGCAGCAGGCCGGCGCTACGGCCGAGAAGCTGTCGGGCACGGCCACGGTGTCGCGCTCGCAGCCTCAGGGTCTGCCCAAGTCCGTGCTCGACGCCGCCCTGCGAGCCAGCGCCGACAAGCTGCCCCAGCTGATTGGTGTCGATCTTGCGGAAGGTGGTTTCGTGGTGCTGCGTGTATCGGCCGTGCTGCCGCGTGAAACCGTGCCCGGTGGCGAGGCCACGCTCAGCCAGCAGTACACACAAGCCTGGTCGGCGGCGGAGTCCGATGCCTACCTGGCGGCACTCAAGCGACGTTACAAGGTCGTTATCAAGCCCGAAGCCGAGCTTGCTGCAGCCAGCTCGGGCACGCCGCCGGCCCGCTGAAGGACTTCAGCCGTCGGCACAGGCAGGGTGCTGGCCCCGCGACGACAGGCGATGTCGTTTGCCAGAATCTGCTGCACCGGTCCCGCGTGCCGGCGGTCTGTTTGGGCATTGCGCCACCGCGCTATACTTTCAAGCTCTGCGGTGGCTGTAGCTCAGTTGGTAGAGTCCAGGATTGTGATTCCTGTTGTCGTGGGTTCGAGCCCCATCAGCCACCCCAACTGATATCTCATGCAACGGCCCCTCGGGGCCGTTGCCGTTGGTGCCCCCTGGCTGTGAGTCCAGATTTGCTGTGCCTACGCTCGGGCCGTCGGGATTCACTCCCAGCATTCCAGGGGCAACCCACGAGCACCTTTCAGCGGTGCGCTCCCCAACGCGCGATGTGGACGACCCACGCCATGCCCAGTCCGTAGCACGCCATGCCCAGACCGGCCAATGCGAAGATGGTCCAAGGCGCGGCTTGCGCCTGCGCCAGCAGCCAGCCCCCCACGGCTACCACCACCAGGCGCAAGGTGCCCGCCAGTACCGGCCCCAGTGCCTGCCCGGCCCCCAGCGATGAGAAGTACAGGCACAGCCCCAGCCCGAACAGGCCGTAGCCAGGCCCGACCCAGTGAAAGTAGGTGGCGGCCGATGCCAGCACGGCCGGGTCTTGCGTGAAGCTTGAGGTCCACACGCCGGGCCACAACGCCAGCAGCAGGCCCAGACCGCCCAGCACCACGAAGACGACGGCAGAGGCCGCCCAGGCGACTTGACGGGCCCTGGCGACCTGCCCGGCACCGATGGCCATGCCGACCATGGGCACCGAGGCGACACCGACCGCAAAGGCAATCGGCACGAGCAGGAATTCAAGCCGGGTGCCGATGCCGTAGCCCGCCAGCGCCTCGGTGCCGAAGTGTGCAACCAGGCGGGTCAGGACCAGAATGGTCAAGACGGTCTGCAGCGGCGACAGGCAGGCCAGCGCGCCCACGCGCAGGATGTCCCAGGCCAGGTGGCGCCGCAGCCGGGTGCGGGCGATGGCCAGCTGCAACCTTGCATGCCCGCTGTGCAGATACACCAGCAAGCAGATGGCGCCGCCGAGGCAGGCCACCACCTGCCCGAGCGCCACGCCAGCCATGCCGCCGCGCGGCAGGCCGAACCAGCCCAAGCCACAGGCGCCCGCTACCAGCACCTGAACGGCCGCCACCGCCAGCAGCGTGGTTGAAGGCACCCGCATGTTGCCGCTGCCACGCACGACCGACGCGCAGGTGTTGAGCAACCACATGCCCGCAGAGCCCAGGAAGGCGACGTTCGAATAGGCCACGGCCTGCGCCAGCGCTTCACCCTGGCCGCCCAGCAGTCGGTACAGGGAAGGTCCGAAGGCGAGCATCAGCACCGAGCTGCACAGGCCCGCCGCCAGCCCGATCCACAGCGCATGCACCGCCAGATCATTGGCGCGTGCAAGCTCACCAGCTCCCAGCGCACGGCTGATGGCCGACGACACGCCGCTGCCCATGGCGCCCGCCGACAACATCTGTTGCAGCATCACCATCGGAAACACCAGGGCCATGCCCGCCAGCGCACCCGAGCCCATGCTGCCGACAAAACCGGTCTCGGCCATCGCCGCCATGGCGCTGGCCAGCATGGCGGCCATGTTGGGCAGCGCAAAGCGCAGCAGGGCGGGCAGGATGGGGTCGCTGAGCAGCCGTCGTTGTCGTTCGTCAGCCGCCGCGCGCTGAGCGGCAGCGACGTCGAGCGTCGAGCTTGCGGTGGAACTCAAGTGGCGTAGCCCGGGTTCTCGCGATCGAGTTTGCGCAGCAGGGCGGGCCAGGCCAGGTTCGCACCCTGGCCTGCAGTCGCCACCTTCGACACATTCGCGTTGGCTGCAATCGGGCCCGCACCGATGAGATTCAGTTCTGCGCCACCGGACTGCGCGTCGATCTGGATGCGGCAGGTGTTTTCGAAGAAATACATCTGCAAGAACGCGTCGGGGATGGTGCGGCCCACCGTCAGCAGGCCGTGGTTGCGCAGCATCAGGTAGTTCGCGTGGCCCAGATGGGCTTGCAGGCGGGGCTTCTCGTCGGCGTTCAACGCGATGCCTTCGTAGTCGTGATACGCCAGCGAATTCAGGATCAGCGTGGACTGCTGGCTCAGCGGCAGCACACCCGCCTTCTGCGCGCTGACGGCCACGCCGGCGCGGCTGTGCGTATGCAGCACGCAGCCCGCGTCGTCGCGCACGGCGTGGATGCAGCTGTGGATGGTGAAGCCCGCCGGGTTGACGGGAAAGGGCGACTCGCGCAGCTTGTTGCAGTCCTGGTCGATCAAGACCAGGCTGGACGCCGTGATCTCGTCAAACATAAGCCCGTAGGGATTGATCAGGAAATGATGCCCGGGCCCGGGCACCCGCGCCGAGATGTGCGTGAAGACCAGGTCGCTCCAGCCGTAGGCGGCCACCAGGCGGTAGGCCGCCGCGAGATCGACACGCAGTTGCCATTCTTCGGCGCTGACGACTTCCTTGAGCGAGGGGATTTTCATGACGGGTCTCGATGAGGGTGATTGGGGGGGCGTCGGGCGGCTGGACTTTGCGCCAGCGGTGAAGTTTCCAGCCCGCGCAGGCTCCAGCACAAGGGGGTCGACTCCCGGGTTCGTCGATCGGGGGCCGCCGGGTCACCGGGGCAGGTGCCAACGGCCCGGCCAGCGGCGCTGGGTCTGGACTCAGACCACGGCGCCCACGGCCTCTACTTCCAGCAGCAGACCGTGGTGCAGAGCGGGCACCGGTACCACCGCACGTGCGGGACGGTGCGGGCCGGCCCAGTCGGCGTACACGGCGTTGAACATGGTCCAGTTGCCGATGTCGGTGACGTAGACGCGCACCTGCACCAGATGCTGCACACCGCTGCCAGCGGCCTCCAGCGCCGCCTGCACGTTGGCCAGCACCTGCCGGGCCTGCAACTCGAATGGCGCGCCCGTCAGCTTGGTGCCATCGCGTGTGATGGGCAGTTGGCCGGCCACGAAGGCCAAGCCCGCGGCCACGGCGACGTGGCTGTAGTGACCGCCGGGAGTGGCCATGGTGGCTGGTGACTGGGTGCGTACGGGTGCGTTCATGACGCCAATGATGAACCCAAGTGCGGTCTACCCGTATTCGGGTTCAGCGGGGCGCGGGTCGATTTCGTGTGGCGCCTGCGGCGGCGCGGCCGTGCGGCCGTTATTCTGCGAAAGCGGTGCGGGCTCACCCACACCCCGCCACGAGAGGAGCAGCGCGATGAAGTCCGACATCCAGATTGCCCAGGAGGCCACGCCGCAACCCATCGTCCAGGTCGCACGGCGACTGGGCATACCCGAGTCGGCCGTCGAGCCTTATGGCCGCACGAAGGCCAAGATCGCGTTGTCGTACATCGAGACCCTGAAGGACCGCCCGCAGGGCAAGCTGATCCTGGTCACGGCCATCAGCCCCACGCCGGCCGGCGAGGGCAAGACCACGACCACCGTGGGCCTGGGTGATGCGCTGTGCCACATCGGCAAGAAAGCCGTCATCTGCCTGCGTGAGCCCTCGCTGGGGCCGGTGTTCGGCATGAAGGGCGGTGCGGCTGGCGGCGGCCGTGCGCAGGTCATTCCGATGGAAGACATCAACCTGCACTTCACCGGCGATTTCAATGCCATTGCGCTGGCCAACAACCTGCTGGCGGCGATGATCGACAACCACATTCACCATGGCAACGAGCTCGGTTTCGACGTGAGGCGCATTGCGTGGAAACGGGTGATGGACATGAACGACCGTGCGCTGCGGCAACTGACCGTGGCGCTGGGCGGGCCTGGCAATGGCTTCCCGCGCGAGGACGGCTTCGACATCGTGGTGGCTTCAGAGGTGATGGCCATCTTCTGCCTGTCCACCTCGGTGCAGGACTTGAAGACCAGACTGGGCAACATCGTGTGCGGCTACACGCGCGAGCAAAAGCCCATCCTGGCGCGCGATCTGAAGACCCACGGTGCGATGACCGCTTTGCTGAAGGATGCGCTGGCACCGAACCTGGTGCAGACGCTGGAACACACACCGGCATTCATACACGGTGGCCCTTTTGCCAACATCGCACACGGCTGCAACTCGGTGCTGGCCACGGGCACGGCGTTGCGGCTGGCCGATTACGTGGTGACGGAGGCGGGCTTTGGTGCCGACCTCGGGGCGGAAAAGTTTGTCGACATCAAATGCCGCAAGGCAGGCCTGAAACCGGCTGCCGCGGTGCTGGTGGCCACCATTCGCGCGCTGAAGTACCACGGCGGTGTCGAGGTCAAGGATTTGGTACGGCCTGACCTGGCCGCGTTGCAGCGAGGCATCGGCAACGTCGGACGGCACGTCTGCAACATCACCGCGCAGTACGGGCTGCCTTGCGTGGTGGCCATCAACCACCGTACCGAAGACAGCGACGCCGAGGTGCAACTGCTGATGGACCAGCTGGCGCACCTGGGCGTGAAAGTGGTGCTGGCCCGGCACTGGGCCGAAGGTGGCCCGGGAGCGGCTGAAATGGCGCACGAGGTGGTGCGCCTGTGCGAAGGGCCGAACCACTTCCGGTTCGTCTACGAAGAAGCATTGCCGCTGTGGGACAAGATGCGCGCCATCGCGACGCTGGTCTACGGTGCGCAAGACATCAGCGCTGATGCCAAGGTGCGAGCGCAGATCCAGCGCTTGCAGGACAGCGGCTACGGCCACTACCCGGTGTGCGTGGCCAAGACGCAATATTCCTTTTCCACCAACCCGCTGCTGCGTGGGGCACCTACAGGGCATGTGGTGAACGTGCGGGAAGTGCGCCTGGCTGCCGGCGCCGAGTTTGTCGTCATGGTTTGTGGCGACATCATGACGATGCCGGGCCTGCCCAAGGTGCCCTCGGCCTGTGCCATCGACGTCGACGCCGACGGCAAGATCGTCGGCCTGTTCTGACAGGGCCCGTGGCCAGCCCGCAGTCGTTGATGGCTGTCGGCAGGGGTCTTGGGCACCAGGCTCGATGGGCCAAAGAAAACGGCCCCGAAGGGCCGTTTTTTTTGTGGGTTCAGGTGCCGGCTGTGCCGGGCGTCACCCGTCAGGCGTTCAGCCCTTCTTGGCCCATGCACTGCACCAGCCTGCCCCAGCCACTTGCTTGGTGCCGAACAGCGGGCAGCCACCCCAGGCGTCAGCAGCCTTGCCCTGGTACAGAGCGCAGTTGTTGCACTTCTGGTCGTTGCTGTGCTTCGGGAACTTCTTGGCATCGGCCTTGGTGGTGTCGGCCACATAGCCCAGGGCCACGGCTTGGGGGTCTTTTTCGTCAACCTTGGCTTGTGCATGGGCGCTGGCAGCAGCCAGTGCCGCCGTGCCGCAGGCGGCAACTTGCATGAGGAAAACGCGACGGGTGTTGCTCGACATCGAAGGGTCTCCAGAAACGAGAGGGGTTTGGGGGATGAGGGGAAAACCGTGTTTCAGCCGGGTGGGCTTCAGGGTGTGGTGGGTGACGGCGCAGCAGCCGCCGCCGCCGCCGCGGCTGCCGCATTGGCATCCAGGCAGGTGTTGCAGCGACCCAGGCCGCGCAGTCGGGGGTCGGGCTTGCCGTCACCGGTCTTGAAATTGGCGTGGCAGCGAATGCAGACGTACATCTTCGAACTGGACATCATGGGCTTGACACCAGGCTCGGCATGCGGCCGGGCAGCGGTGTATTCGGCCTGTGTCTGGCGAAGCTTGGGACCAGCCGAAGCTGCAGACGGAGTTGGCGTGCGGCGAGTATTCATGGCTGGTGCTGGACCGCCGGGGCGGTGTGGTCGACGCGAAGCCCCTATTGTCCAATGAAAATGACCCGCCCGCATCCGGAGTGCCTTTGCCGCGGTCAATTGATCAGCCACCATACTCCAGCAACGCACTCCGACGCGAACGGGTTGACCGCCTTTGATCAAGGGGCCGCGCTGCGCGCGATGCGGTCCTGGGGGTCGAATTCCGATACTTCCACCTGGCACGAAATGCCGCGGCCGGTGGCTTCCGACCAGGTCACGCGCCCCGACAGTGCCTTGACCCGCTTGCGCACGCCGCCCAGGCCCAGTCCGTGCGCCCAGGCCATGGGTGCGCGGCCTTCGCCGTCATCGGTGACGCGCAGACGCAACCGGCTGCCGGTCAGGTCGAACGCCACTTCCACCCGCGTGGCATGGCCGTGGTACAGGGAATTGCTGACGAGTTCGCGCAGGATGCGTGTCAGAGCCGACCACTGCACGACGCTCAGGCGCAGGTCGTGGTCGATGCAGAACGACCAGACGAGCTCGGCGCGGGCGGCGGCCAGGCGTTGCGTCAGGTCGGCCTTCCATTCACCAGCCGCGTGCGACAAAGCCTGCTCGGGCGCTGCCAGCCCCCTCGTCAATGTCTTCAGGTCCTGCAGCGTGTGGCGGATGTAGTCTTCCATTTCAGGCGTTGTTGACTGGTACATCAGCGTCAACAGGCGGGCCCCGATGTCGTCATGCAGGTCTTGAGCAATGCGGGTTCTCTCCTCGCTGCGTCCCCTCTCGACGGCCAGGTCGTAGGCCACGGCCCGGCGCAGCTGTTCAATCAGGCGCTCGGCGAGTCGGGCGTCCTCGGCCGTGAACAGGCGCTGGCCCCTTTGTGCGAAACGCAGAACCAGGGCATGGGCCTGTTGCCCCTCTGCACGCGGCTGCGTGGTGCTTCCGGGCGCCACCGGAATCACCAGCGCAGCCCCGCCATTGACCACCCGCGAACGCGATGGCACGCGCGAAACGCGCTGCATCAACAGCGGGTCGAACAGATCGCGCAGCAGTTGCGCCAACAGCACCGGATAGCGGTCTGGCGTGGCTTGCAGCGCACGCGCAGCGCGGTACAGGTGATCAAAGATGCGCTCGGTGGTGAGCATATTGTTGCCCAGCAGCCGGCTCAGGATGAACTGGCGCGCGCCACCATAGAGCAGCAGCGCCACGAACACGGCGATGGCCAGCGAAGCGAAGGGTCCGACGGAAAACAGCGACACCAGCAGCAGGTCCAGCGAAGTGGCCACCGTGCTGATACCGGCCAGCAATGCAAACTCGCGCAGCACGCGGCGGCGGCCGGCCAAGAAGGGTACGAGAACCATCAGCGAACCCAGGAACAGGTACCAGGTCACCGACGCGCCAACCGCCACGCCGTGCGCGAGCCCAGGCAAATGCGCCGAAAGTGCCACCGCCGCGCTCATCAACACGAACGTGGCCACCGAGGTGATGGCGAAGCGCTTCATGGCCAGCGCAAAGGGGTTTGGCTCGGTGGCATAAGACCGTTTGGCGACGCTCCACGCCAGCAGGCCCAGCATCAGGATCAGCCCCTGGGACCACCACCAGGCGCCCGGCACCCCGCCAAGGGTCACGGCTGCTGCCCACAGCAGCGCTGCGGGCCAGATCAACCCGGCCATGGGTATGGCGAATGGCAGTCGCATCGGATAGAGCGCGAACGCATGCACGATGGCCGCGCCCGTGCACGCGTCCAGCAGCAGGCGCACCGGCAGATCCAGCGGCAGCAAACCGGCGGGGACACCCAAGCCGGGCAGGGTTTCGGTGGCGATCGAGATCAGGTTGCCAGCCTGACACAGCGACATGAGCAGAAAGAGCAGGTTGTAGAGCAGGGGCCTGGCCAGGGCGACCACCCAGCCCACCAGATACAGCACCAGCGCGGCTGCTGCCAGCGCCCAGAACATCCAGCCCAGCCCGGCATATCCGCGCGGCGTGGCCGCCACTTCAATGCGTTCGCCGCCTTCGAATTGCAGTTGCACCCGGCCTGTAGCCAGCGCTGCGCTCAGGGCCCCATGCTGTTGCAGCAGCCGGGCGCGCTGATCGTCGCTGACTTGCCAGCGCGGTGATCGTTGCAGCAGGGTGGCATCAGCCGCAATCCGCCCGCCGTCGGGGCCGGCCAGCGTCCGCAGCGTCTGCCCGCCCATGCGGGCCAGCGCGGGATCGGCGCTGGCATGCACCACCAACTGGCCGTCTGGCGTGGCCGTCCATTGGCTGTCCAGGTAGGGCGTGCCGGCCAGCCAACGCGCCAGTACAAACACCGCCAGGCACCCCAGCAAGGCCAGCAGAACCAGTGCATTGCGCCGTCGCGCGATGCGCGGCCCGCTGTCGCCATGGTCGCCGGTGCCAAAGGTGCTGGCCTCGAAGGCTGAATCGCCTTCGCCAGCTGCCAACGCAAGGCCGTTGGTGGAGGTCTCCGGGCCCGTGTCGGCATGTGCATCTGCGCTGCCAGCAGCTGCCATCTGGGGTGACATGGCCAGCGGAGTCCGCGCCGCCGCGCTAGCGCCTGTGCCCCGTGGCCATCAGACCAACCCTTGTTTGCTGGCCAGCACGGCAGCTTCGGCGCGACTGGAGACGTTCAGCTTTTTGTAGATGGACTTGATGTGGTCGTTGACGGTGAACCACTTGATGCCCATCAGGCTGGCGATTTCCTTGATCGTGAAGCCCTTGCTCAGGTAGGTCAGCACCTCGCTCTCGCGAGGCGTGAGGCGCTCGTGATCGGGCTGTGTGCCCAGCGGTATGGGCTTGCTGGTGGTGAAGCTGTTGGCGGGCACGAACCCGGAGTCGGGTGCAATTTCGCTGCCGCTGCCTGGCCGGAAGTGGGTCAGCAATCGGCGTGCGATGGCCGGCGACAGCGGCGGCTGGCCGCGCACGATCTTCTGCAGTTCTTCCACCAGCACTTCGAACCGGTCTTCCTTCAGCAGATAACCATCGGCGCCGCACTGCAGCGCGGGAAACAGGTGGTCGTCATCGGAGTAGAGCGTGGTGACGATCTTGGTGGCCGGGTAGTGCGTCAGCTCGGCCAGCAGTTCCATGCCATTGCCGTCAGGCAGTTCCAGGTCCACCAGGATCAGCTTGTAGGGGTCGGTGCCGTGCAGGCCCTGACCGCCGCCGGTGAGCGCAATGTGTCTTCGTGCGCTTTCAAGGTCACCGGCTTCGGTGATGGCGATCGCGTCGCTGAAGCTTTCGCGCACCACGCGGCACAAGAAACTGCGGGCGACGGGGTTGTCTTCGAGGATTAATACCTTGACGGGCATCGTGAACTCTGCACCTTGTCAGCAAGCTGCAATGCTAGCGCGGAAAGGTGGCCTCCCCCACCAAGGTCAGTTGCGCTTCAGTCGTTGACCAGGATCAGCTTGCCGCGCACCTGCCGGCTGGCCATGCGCGCGTAGGCGGCCTCGATCTGCGCCATCGGCATGCGCTGGTCGATCACCGGGCGAATCTTGCCTTCGGCGTACCACTGCGCCAACTGCTGCAGCGCGGCGGCGTTGGCCTTGGGTTCCCGTTTGACGAATTCGCCCCAGAACACCCCCACCACTGAGGCACCTTTGAGCAGCGCCAGGTTCCACGGCAGGGCTGGTATGCCCCCGCCGGCAAAACCCACCACCAGGTAGCGGCCGCGCCAGGCGATGGAGCGGAAGGCAGGCTCGGCGAAGTCGCCGCCCACGGGGTCGTAGACGACATCGGGCCCGCGGCCTTCGGTCAGCGTTTTCAAGGCTTCACGCAGGTTCTCGGTGCTGTAGTTGATGGTGGCGTCGGCACCGAGTTCGGTGCACAGCGCGCACTTCTCGGCGCTGGACGCGGCTGCAATGACGCGTGCGCCCATCGCCTTGGCAATCTGCAGCGCGGCCGTGCCCACACCGCCAGCCGCGCCCAGCACCAGCAAGGTTTCGCCCGGCTTCAGTTGTGCGCGGTCCACCAGCGCATGGTGGGAGGTGCCATAGGTGAACGCGAAGGCTGCACCATGCTCGACGTTGAAGCCCGGCGGCAGCGGTATCACCTGGCTGGCCTTGACGCAGGCATGGGTGGCAAATCCGCCGGTGCCGGCGATGGCAGCCACGGTGTCGCCCGGCTTGACGTGCGTGACCCCTTCGCCCACGGCATCCACGATGCCGGCGTACTCTGCGCCGGGCACAAACGGCAGCGCAGGCTTGAACTGGTACTTGCCCTCGACGATCAGCAGGTCGGGGAAATTCAGGCTCGCTGCCTTGACGGCGACACGCACCTCGCCGGCTTGCGGGTCGGGGGTGGGCAGTTCCTTCCAGCGCAGGGCGGCAACGCCATCCAGGGTCTCACAAAGCCAAGCATGCATGGGTCGCTCTTCATCCGTTTGAGGCAGAGAGACATCATACGTGCGGCGCCGGTGGCCCCTGAACCCCGGGGCGCTGGCGGGCTACAAGGACTGGCGCTGGATGGTGGCCGCCAGGGCCTGGCGCAGCGTGTCCAGACTGTCGGAGAGGTGCGCGCGCGTGGCTTCGTCGGCCTTGCTGCGCCGCTGCGCGCCTTCCAGCTTGACCAGCAGCTGGCGTGCTTGCAGCCGCAGCAGCCCGCGCGCGTCAGCACGACCGGCGCCCCCCGGGCGCACCACGGCCAGCGACAGCCGGTTCAGGTGGTCGCGTTGCAGGTCACGCCGCTCGGCGGTGATGCTGCTCTGGCTGTCGGACAGCTCCCGCCAGACGTTGTCGGCCAGATGCTGGTAAAGCTCCGACAGCTGAAAGGCGTCGGCGCCACGGTCGACCTTGCCCACGCTGTCGAGCACCCTCACTGCGATGCTGTCGCTCATCAGGTAGGCCAGCACGGCTCGTTGCAAGTCGAGCAAGCGCTGGGGCAACAGGAAGTCGGTGCTGCCGCCCAGCGCCTCGGCGCGGTCGAGATAGTCGGGGGCCAGCCGGCGCTGCAGGGCCGGCGACAGGCTCAGGCCCTCAGGCGCCAACACGGCCGAGCTGACCAGCGACAGGGCCTCGCGCTGCAGCGCTGCAGGCACAGGCTGCAGCGGTTCGCGGCCACTGCCGGGGTAGTCGCGCAGCGTGCGCACGCCGCCGATCTGGCGCACCAGAACGCCCACGGCACGCGTCACGTCGCCGACTGCGAAGGCCACCGATCGGCGCAGCACCGAGTAGTCGCTGGTGGGCGAGAGTTCACGCGCTTCCTGTCGCTTGAACAGGTCGCGCGCAATCGCCAGGCGCTTGCTGGCAAAGGCAATGGGGTCGGCGCCCAGGTCGAGCTGCAGCGTTTCAGGGTCGATGCCAAAGGCGTTGTCTTCGTCGGTGCCGTAGGCCAGCAGCGGCTCGTTGCTGCGCGCTGCGATGCGCTGCAGTTCGGCTTGCTGGGCCGCAGGCGTTGCACCCGGCGCCATGGGCTTGTAGGCGTATTCGACGGCCCAGTAGTCGTAGGGGCCGAGCGCCGTCTGGAACGGGACGCCGCCGGTTTGCCCGGGGCTCGGCAGGTTCACGGCCGTGTACTCCATCACCGAACCCGTGGTGCCGTTGGCGCGCGTGAATTCGGCGTCGGCCAACTGCGCCTCGGTGTAGGCGCGCGAGGCGCGGAAGTTGTGCCGCAGGCCCAGTGTGTGGCCCACCTCGTGCATGATGGCTTCCTTCACGTAGTCCAGTACGAACTGGCGCGCCAACGGGCCGTCGGGATCGAGGTCGCCACGGACCTGCATCACATCGAGTGCATAACCTAGCTGTTCAGCGGCGAGGCTGGCATGTTGGCAGTAGGCGTGGTTCTGGGCCGGGTTGCCGCTGGCGTCCGCGCCCGGGAAGAAACTGATCGGCGTGGCAAACGACATCGGCAGTGTGCTGTCCAGTGCAGGCGCGCCTTCGCCAGTACCGATGGCCTGCGACGACGCTGCGCCGGGCAGTACCCGCGCCCTGAGCGTGCGTGCGCCCCGCGCGGCCATGCCCTCGAAGGCGATGTCGGCGTCCAGAATCTCGCCGGTGCGCGGGTCGATGTGGCTGGGGCCGATGGCGCCGAAAGACGGCTCGGCATTCATCATCCAGCGCACCGACGCCACGCCGAAGTCCAGCGTGTCGAACTTCGCGTCGTCGGGCTGCTGCTCGACGCGGATGGCCTGGCTGATGCCCACCTTCTCGAAAGCCTTGTTCCACTCCAGGATGGCGGCACGCACGGTCTCGCGGTAGACCACGGGCACGTTGCGGTCGATCCAGAACGTGATGGGCTTCACCGGCTCGGACATCTCGGCCGCCGGGTCCTTCTTTTCCAGGCGCCAGCGGTTGATGTAGCGCTGCCGCGGCGAGGTCGTGAGGTCGTTGCTGAAGTCGAGCACCGTGGTGCTGAACAGGCCGATACGCGGGTCGGCTCGGCGCGTGGCCATGGGCTGTTCGGGCAGCGGCGCGAGTGAAAAATGCAGGCCCACCAGCATGCTGCGCGAGTCGGGCAGGTAGCGCGGCAGCGCCGGGCTGGGCGAACCGAGCAGGGCCCCCAGTGCGCCGCCCTGGCCGGGCGCGCCGACGCCGCCGGAAAAGAAGTGGTTCTCGGTCTCGATGATGGTGGCCACCTCGGACCCCCGCACCGCCGTGATCACCGAGTTGCTGCGGTCCAGGCCGTAGCCCTGGCGCAGACCCCGCTGCAGCATCATGCCCACGCCCAGCATGTCGGTCAGAAACAGGCCGTTGGCCTCGATCAGCACGCTCTTGCGGTCGGGGTGGGGCTGGCTGATGACGGGCACCGCACCCAGCAGGCTGTTCGAATAAGACGAACGCACGGCGCGTTCTTCGGGGCTGCCGACCTTGGCGATGACGTCGGTGTTGAGCGCCTGCAGCCGCATCTGGTTGTGCACACGCACGAACTCCACCACCTGCTGGCCGCCGGCACCGTTGACGGGGAATGCCATCAGGCCGCCCAGCACCCAGGCCTCACCGATGCCGTTCCTGATCTTGGGTGACAGCAGAAATGGCTTGCCCAGCTGTTCGGGCAGCAGCTCGATCCAGACCTTGTCATCCTTCTGCCACAGCGTCAGCGGGCCGTCGATGCGCCGCGCATCCTTGATCACGGTGCCGAACGGTGGCGGGCCCCCGGGGGTGATGCCGGGAGGGGGCGCAAAGGCGGGTCTGGGCGCAGTACCGTTGGCGGCCGCGACGCCACCTGCCACAGCCACCGGCGCAGGAGCCGCGGCGGCCGGCGGGGCGGTCGTCGCTGGCGAGGCCAACGCTGCAGCGGGTGGCTTGGCGGCGACGCCCTCGGCCGGCCCCTGCAAGGATGCGCAGGCCTGCAGCAGCAGGGCCCCGCTGGCCGCGGCGGCAAGCGCAGCCCGATGAAAACGATGGGGCGGGGTGAGGGTGCGCGTCATGGTCGGAGGCCTTTCGGGGCAATCGACCATTGTCGGGCAAGGCCCGGATTCCTGCCCGTGACAGGCTGGGCAATCGCGGGCGCGGTGATGCGGTCAGGGCAGCCCCGGGCCGCCTGCTTCAGCGTATGGGCTTGAAACGCACGCGCTTGGGCCGTGCGCCTTCCTCGCCCAGGCGTTTCTTCTTGTCGGCCTCGTACTCCTGGTAGTTGCCGTCGAAGAAGAACCACTGGCTGTCGCCTTCACAGGCCAGTATGTGGGTGCAGATGCGGTCGAGGAACCAGCGGTCGTGGCTGATGACCATCGCGCTGCCAGCAAATTCCAGCAGCGCTTCTTCCAGCGCGCGCAGGGTTTCCACGTCCAGGTCGTTGGACGGTTCGTCCAGCATCAGCACGTTGCCGCCCTTGGCCAGGGTCTTGGCCAGGTGCAGGCGGCCGCGTTCGCCGCCCGACAGGCTGCCCACCAGCTTTTGCTGGTCGTTGCCCTTGAAGTTGAAACGGCCGAGATAGGCCCGGCTGGGCATCACGAACTTGCCGACGATGATGTTGTCCAGGCCGCCCGACACGTCCTGCCACACCGTCTTCTCGCCGGCCAGGCTTTCGCGGCTCTGGTCGACGAAGGCCATCTGCGCCGTCTTGCCGACGACGACTTCACCGCTGTCAGGCTTTTGCTGCCCGGCGATCATGCGGAACAGCGTCGATTTGCCGGCCCCGTTGGGGCCAATGATGCCAACGATGGCGCCGGCTGGTACCTTGAAGCTCAGGTTATCAATCAGCAAACGATCCCCAAAAGACTTGCTAACGTTGGTGAATTCAATGACTTCATTGCCCAGCCGCTCGGCCACGGGAATGAAGATCTCGTTGGTTTCATTGCGCTTCTGGTATTCAAAATCAGACAGCTCTTCAAAGCGGGCCAGGCGCGCCTTGCTCTTGGCCTGACGCGCCTTGGGGTTCTGGCGCGACCATTCCAGCTCTTTCTTCAAGGCCTTGGCACGCGACTCTTCGCCCTTTTGCTCCTGCACCAGACGCTCCTGCTTCTGTTGCAGCCAGTCGCTGTAGTTGCCTTTGTAGGGAATGCCGGAGCCACGATCCAGTTCCAGAATCCATTCGGCGGCGTTATCCAGAAAGTAACGGTCGTGGGTGATGGCGACAACAGTGCCGGGGTAACGCTGCAGGAACTGCTCCAGCCAGTCGACCGACTCGGCGTCCAGGTGATTGGTAGGCTCGTCGAGCAGCAGCATGTCGGGTTTGGACAACAGCAGGCGACACAGAGCAACACGGCGTTTTTCACCACCGGACAGCAGACCCACCTTGGCATCCCAGGGTGGCAGACGCAGCGCGTCAGCGGCAATCTCCAGCTGGTGCTCGGAATCGGTGCCCGCACTGCCGATGATGGCCTCCATCTTGCCCTGCTCTTCGGCCAGGGCGTCAAAGTCGGCGTCTTCTTCGGCGTAGGCGGCGTAAATTTCCTCCAGACGGGCCTTGGCCGCCATGATGCCCCCCATACCGGCTTCCACACTCTCGCGTACCGTTTGCTCGGGGTCGAGCTGAGGTTCCTGTGGCAGGTAGCCGATGTTCAGGCCCGCCATGGGCATGGCTTCGCCTTCAAACTCTTTGTCAACACCGGCCATGATCTTGAGCAGCGTGGACTTGCCGGAGCCGTTTGTTCCCAAAACGCCAATCTTGGCACCGGGGAAGAAACTGAGCGAGATGTCTTTGAGAATGAACCGCTTGGGTGGCACGATTTTGCCGAGGCGGTTCATTGAGAAAACGTATTGAGCCATTGCGTAATTACTAGCGGGAGGTAAAAACAGCATTATCGACTGTCACCAGCACCGGCAGCTCGCCCCCCCCCCCAGCGAAGCGAGGCTATTTTTTTACCGGAAGGCTTGCAGGCTGACGTGCTGAACCCAGTTCGTTACGCAAAGCGGTTTGGGCTACCGCGTCAAGAGCGCTGTCAATGACGTCACCACTGGAAACCACCCGAATCCGGTTCTGGAGCCCGAGCCGCTCCATCGTGCGGCGCGACATGGAATGGGCCAGGCCCGCGCCGGATATGAACATGAACAACGTACGGTGCGGGCTACACCAGGTTAGCTGGGCGCGGACCCAGGCGTCGTTCAACAGCAATTCAACCCAGGAACCGGTACTCAAATCGGCGGGTGACCAGGGCCGGTTGACCAACGCGTCAGCAACCTCCTGTTTTCCCGAAAAATCCATGGCTGTGGCAGCCTCAAGACCCTGGTAGTCAGCGCCACCCGAATCGTCGTCCGACACCCAGAAAGCTGCCGATTCAGGCAGACTCGATTCCGGCAGGTTGGTACTTAATACCCCATTCAGCACCTCTTCGTCCTCTTCGCTCAGCCCTTCGACCGCATTCGCATCGTCCTCGATCAGGTTCGCAAGATCAATGTCTAGCTGGACGTCAACCGGTTCGTGCCCGTCCGTTGCAATCGCAGCCCGATGACTTTCAAAGGCCTTTTCATGAAGGGTAATCAATTCATCGAAGAATGCCGCGATGCGCTCCTCGGGAAAGTCGATCAGCTTGAGGCCCTGTCGCAATTGGCCCAGTAGCTGTGGAACCAGACGAACCAGTCTGGCCGGGTTGCGGCGAGTCAAACGAAGCCGTGCGCTCCACGCCAGTTCATCAACCAGGGCCAGGTATCCCTGTGGATCACCGGTGCCGTCAAGGCGGCTGAGTTGAGACTCGGCGACAACTTGAGACCACGCCCCGCCCAGGAAACCAGTGACGAAGTCGGGCAGTTTCTGCCCCTTGAACCGCTCGGCAAATTCCTCTGCGTGCCGCTGCGCCAACAGATTGCGTTGTTCAACATGGAGCAAAGCCCGCGCCGCCGCCTCCTGCCGCTGGCGTTGCACAACCTCATCGAGCGCCCAGCCCTTGTCCAGCCCCTGCAACACATGCGAAAACGACGCCGCGTCACCCGATCCTCTGGCAAGCACATCGACAGCGTCAGAGATCGATTTCAGGAATTTGGCAAAGCCGTCATCACGCTCAGTGGTGTACCCCAGGCTACGGTGAGTCAGCCGGTCCAGAAATTGACGCGCTGGATGCTGGCGTTCGGAAAAAAATCGTGGGTCGGACTTGGACAGCTTCAACAACACCGGCTCGACCAATCTGAGTTGCCTTCTCACCTTGGGTAACAGGCGCTGGTCCAGCATGAGGTGATCAAGCATCATGCGCACCACTTCTTTGCCCAATCGCCGACCCAACTGCTTGCTCTGGGTCTGCTCGCGTGCAACTTGTGAGGGTGTGGCGGCACGGGAGGAAGCCGTGCTCCCTTTGACAGGCATTTGTGCGGAACGCTCGGCCAGGCGTTTCATCATCGGCTCGATCAGCTTGAGGTCCTGCAAGGCCACAAACGATGCAGGCACGGTATGCATGAAGTCCTTCATGCTGGCGCTATTGGGCCCCGCCTCCAGTTCGCCCGACAGGAGTCGACGCAGCTTGTCAAGCGTTACCAGGGTGCGGGTGACCGTGTTTTCCACCGGTTTGGCTCGGGAGGCAGCACTGTCACCACCAGGACCGCCCAGCGGGTCAGCGGGCTCCACCCCTTGCGAGCGCAACCAATCCGATGCTTCGCGGTAAAGCTGTCGCAAGCTCACCCCCAGCAAACCGGCGGCAGGGGTCAACAGCGTGGCGCGCACCGCGTCGTCGGGAACATGCTGGATCAGGGTGCGATGCAAGGCACGGACAAATGCGTCGGGCTTCAGCGGATTGAGGTGTGCCTGAACCGTGATCCATCCCAACAATCCGCTAATCAGGGCTGAGAAAGGGGGCAATATGTCGTCCACGGCCCGGGAAACCTCTTGCTGCGCGAGGGCAAATTCAATGCTTTCGTCAATCTCGCGCGTGTCAAAAAGCTGAATATCAGAAAAGCGCACCAGCGAAGGCTCTGCTGAATCCTGGCCCCCACCCTGAAAAACCGCGTGACGAAGCTCCGCTTCAAACGTGCTGCGAACGGCCTCAACACTGGTGTTCAGCTTTTGAATGGCCTGTTTGCTGGTAGGGCTCATGTCATTTGCAGAGCGCATGGTGGCAGCGCGCACGACCGAGGCGGTCAATCCGTCCAATACGTCGCCAACCAGTGCACCCGCCTGGGACAAAACGATTTCGATGCAGTCGGCCAACGACGGGCGGGCAATGGTTTCATTGCTCGCCACGCCAATTCGACGCAACAGAAATTTCTTCATGAACCGCTTTCTCTGCTTCCAACAGCGTGCCGTTACCCGGCTTCGGGGCAACATTTTTTCCATTCTCACTGCTGAAGGCCTACAAGAACATGTCGGTAACAACTTGTTGCGAGTTGACTGGTTTGGCAATTTCGCCCGGAATCAGGTCAAAAAAGCAGGTCCATGCGATAATGCAGACTGCTGCGGCGCTCCAGTTGCCCGCGGTAACAGCAGCTTGCTGGGGACTTGGCCTCTTGCCTGTGTTCCACTTTTGAATCTATCTGCCTTTGACTGGCCCGGTGTCTTGACACAGGGACAGGCCGATATCCCAAGCGCCCTGGATGGGCGCCACAATCCATGAACTTTGAAGATCTGAAGCTGGCTCCGGCCATTGTTAAAGCCGTGCGCGAGCATGGTTACGAAACCCCCACCGCCATCCAGGCACAGGCCATTCCCGTGGTGCTGGAAGGCCATGATTTGCTCGGCGGAGCCCAGACCGGAACCGGTAAAACAGCCGCCTTTGTGTTGCCAATGCTCCACAAATTGAGCATGAGCCGCAGCGCCCAGAACAAATTTGGCGGCACAGGCATCCGCGCACTGGTGCTCACCCCAACCCGCGAACTGGCCGCCCAGGTCGAAGAATCGGTACAAACTTACGGCAAATTCCTGCAACTTTCCTCCACCGTTATTTTTGGCGGTGTTGGTATGAACCCACAGATCAGCCGCGTCAAAAAGGGCGTGGACATTCTGGTGGCGACCCCGGGCCGTCTGTTGGACCTGCTGCAGCAAGGTGTGCTGGATCTGGGTCAGGTACAGATACTGGTGTTGGACGAAGCCGACCGCATGCTGGACATGGGCTTTATCCATGACGTGAAAAAAGTGCTGGCCGTGGTGCCCAAGGAAAAGCAGAGTCTGCTGTTTTCGGCCACGTTCAGCGATGAAATCCGTGACCTCGCTGCTACGCTGCTCAAGAACCCGCAAAGCGTGCAGGTTACGCCACGCAACACCACCGTACAACGCATCACCCAGGTGATTCACCCGGTGGGCCGTGGAAAAAAGAAAGCGCTGCTGGCACACATCATCAACGAGCAGAACTGGAGCCAGGTGCTGGTGTTCACACGAACCAAATTTGGCGCCAACAATGTGGCCGAGTTTTTAACCAAGAACGGCATTCAGGCCATGGCACTGCACGGCAACAAGAGCCAGGCTGCACGTACGCAAGCCCTGAGTGGCTTCAAAAGCGGCGACATCCGTGCCCTGGTAGCCACCGACATCGCTGCACGTGGCATCGACATTGATGACCTGCCGCACGTCGTGAACTATGAAATCCCGAACGTCAGCGAAGACTACGTGCACCGCATTGGCCGCACGGGCCGCGCCGGTGCCGATGGCGCGGCCGTGAACCTGGTGTGCCTGGATGAAGAAGGCTTCATGCAGGACATCGAGCGTTTCACAAAGCACAACATTGAAGTCAAAATTGTTGAGGGCTTTGCACCCGAACCCGGTGAGAAAGCCGAGCCCATTGCCATGGGTCGCCAGACCATCTGGGGTGGTGCAGGCAAACCCCCAAGCCGTGACGTCATGCAGGCGGCGGCGCGCAATGCGCGCACCGAGATGCTGCAACGCGTGCGCGACAACCGGGCCGGACAGGGCGACCGTGGTGGCAGCGGCGGCGGCAACGGTGGTGGTGGACGTGGCGGCCAGGGCGGCGGCGGTCGTGGAAACAACCGTGGTAATGGGGGCGGAGGGGGCGGCGGTGCAGGCGTGCGCGGCGATGCGCAACCAGCAGACCATGCCGGGCGCAGCTTCGGCGGACGCCCCCCACAGGATCGCAACCGCTCTGCCGGTGGCGGCGGGAATGGTGGACAGCCACCTCGTCCCGCGCAAGGCGGCCAGCCTGATCCGATGCGCACCAGCGTCGACATGATGGCTGAACGCAGCGGCGCACGCCGCGGCGGCGGCGGTGGTGGTTATGGCGGCGGCAATCGCAATGGAGGCTCCTATGGCGGCGGTGGCGGCGGACGTTCCGGTGGTGGGTCAGGCGGTGGCTTTGGTGGCGGGGGCAACGGGTCTCGTGGGCCAGGCGGTTCTCGCGGCTCTTTTAACCGATAAGCACTACGCAACTGTTCACAACGTGGGCCGTCGGGCTCTCGCTGTGCAACACCCAAAGCTCGTCCATCACACGGTGGACTTCAGGCATCTGCCTGCACTGCCTGCCGTGGACGATGTCTACATCGCGCTGGGTACCACCATCTCGGTCGCAGGCAGTCAGCAGGCCTTCCGCGCCATCGATTTCGATGTCGTTGTGGCTGTAGCCCTTGCTGCCAGAGCGTCAGGCGCTACGAAATTGGGAGTAGTCAGCGCCATGGGCGCCAGCGTAAAGTCGGGTGTTTTTTACAACCGCGTCAAAGGCGAGATGGAAGAGGCTCTCGCAAAAATGGGGTTCCAGACACTGGTGATTGCCCGGCCGTCCATGCTGGCGGGCAATCGCGACGCCCTGCATCAACCCCCACGTCTGGGCGAAATACTGGGGTTGGCGGCGATGTCCGCCCTCAGCCCCTTGATTCCTGCCAACTACAAGGCCATCGATGCGG
>JANOZF010000179.1:0-1556 GCA_031429255.1 Rubrivivax sp. | reverse complement strand
ATCACGTCTTCGGCCGCTGGCGGCACATGGCCATGCTCCTGCTGCACGATGGCCAGGCAAGCCATCACCGCCGACTGCTTCTGTTCCGCAGGGTACTTCTCCACCTCGCGCGCAAAACGCGCCAGCGTGGTGACGGTGGGGGTGTAGGCGGCTTCAGCCTTGTTCTGGGTCAGTTGCATCATCTGTCGATCTCGCCGAACACGATGTCCATGGTGCCGATGATGGCCACCGCATCGGCAATCATGTGGCCGCGCGCCATTTCATCCAGCGCTGCCAGATGCGCGAAGCCGGGCGGGCGGATTTTCAGGCGGTAGGGCTTGTTGGCGCCGTCGGCCACCAGGTAGATGCCGAACTCGCCCTTGGGGTGTTCCACCGCGGCATAGGCCTCGCCCTCGGGCACGTGCATGCCTTCGGTAAAGAGCTTGAAGTGGTGGATCAGCTCTTCCATGTTGGACTTCATGTCTACGCGCGTTGGCGGCGCCACCTTGTGGTTGCTGGTGATCACCGGGCCTTCGTTGGCGCGCAGCCACTTCAAGCACTGCTGGATGAGGCGGTTGCTCTGGCGCATCTCTTCCACGCGCACCAGATAACGGTCGTAGGTGTCGCCATTCACGCCCACCGGCACGTCGAAGTCCATCTGACCGTAGACGTCGTAGGGCTGCGTCTTGCGCAAGTCCCACGCAATGCCACTGCCGCGCAGCATGGGGCCGGTGAAACCCAGGTTCAGAGCGCGCTCGGGCGTGACGACCCCGATGCCCACGGTGCGCTGCTTCCAGATGCGGTTGTCGGTGAGCAGCGTCTCGTACTCGTCCACCATCTTCGGAAACCGCTGCGTGAAGTCGTCGATGAAGTCCAGCAGCGTGCCGCTGCGGTTGGCATTCAGCGCCGAAATGGCCTTCTGGTTCTTGATGCGGCTGACACGGTACTGCGGCATGCTGTCGGGCAGGTCGCGGTAGACGCCGCCCGGGCGGAAGTAGGCCGCGTGCATGCGCGCTCCCGACACCGCCTCGTACATGTCGAACAGGTCTTCCCGCTCACGGAAGCAGTAGATGAAGATGTTCATCGCGCCGCAGTCCAGCCCGTGCGCGCCCAGCCACATCAGGTGGTTGAGCAGGCGGGTGATCTCGCTGAACATGACGCGGATGTACTGCGCACGCAGCGGCACGTCCACACCCAGCAGCTTTTCAATGGCCAGGCAGTAGGCGTGCTCGTTGCACATCATCGACACGTAGTCCAGCCGGTCCATGTAGGGCAGGCTCTGGATGAAGGTCTTGCTCTCGGCCAGCT
The DNA here is from genome assembly GCA_031429255.1 of Rubrivivax sp. Classification (GTDB taxonomy): domain Bacteria; phylum Pseudomonadota; class Gammaproteobacteria; order Burkholderiales; family Burkholderiaceae_C; genus Rubrivivax. Next base: position 269 of record JANOZF010000179.1, on the reverse strand, counting down.
TCTCGGTGGCGCGGTGCAAAAGGCCGATGTGCGGGTCAGCGCGCTGGATCACCTCACCGTCCAGTTCCAGCACCAGGCGCAGCACGCCGTGCGCAGCCGGGTGCTGGGGACCAAAGTTCAGCGTGTAGTTCTTGATGTCAGCCATTTGTCACCCCGCTCAGTGCGGGCCGCCACCGTATTGGTCCTCACGCACCACACGCGGCACGACCTCGCGCGGGTCGATGGTGACCGGTTGGTAGATGACGCGCTTCTTCTCGGCGTCGTAGCGC
>JANOZF010000178.1:0-40937 GCA_031429255.1 Rubrivivax sp. | reverse complement strand
TCACCACCAGACGCACCTACAAGGACAAGGTCTACTGCACCCACCTGCTGCGCCGCAGTTACCGCGAAGACGGCAAGGTCAAGAACGAGACCCTGGGCAATCTGTCCCACCTGCCCGATGCCCTGATCGACATCATCCGGCAATATCAATACATTTTAGTAACTACAAATACAAGCAAGAAAAAGGCCCGGAAGGGCCAAATTTGTGAGATGCGACAGGGACTTACCAGCGCCGCGTCTCAGGCGAAAGCGTGGAACTTCAGGTTAGCGCTTTAGCAGCGGGCGCATGCGGTTTACCTGCGCTGCGACAGCGGCCGACGCGCGGGTGATTCAGCGTGACATCAGGTCGACCATCGAAGACAGGCCGATCACGGCGCCGCGGTGCTCCACCACGCGTGCGGCCATGCGGTTGCCCGCGGCTGCCGATTCAATCGCAGTGCCGCCACCCAGGCGACAGGCGATGTAGGCACCGGCAAAACTGTCGCCCGCCGCGGTGGTGTCGACCACCCTGGGCACGGGCTCGGTGGACACCTGCTCGGCGGGCTGACCGGCGCAGCGCACCACCGTCGGCGCTGCACCGCGTTTCACCACCACTTCGGAGCAGGGCAGGGCCAGGGTGCGCTGCAATTGCGCTTCGGCATCGGTGATGCCCCACAGCGCCTGCTCGTCGTCCAGCGTCATCAGCGCCAGCGTGGCGGTCTCGGTGGCTGAGGTGAAGGCGGCGCGGGCTGCTTCGACGCTGGCCCACAGGCGGGGCCGGTAGTTGTTGTCGAAGGCCACCATGCCGCCGCGTGCGCGCACCCGCGCCGCCACCTTCAGCAGCCGGCTGCGCCCGGGCGCGGGCAGGATGGCCAGGCTGATGCCGCTGAAGTACAGCGCGTCGATGGCGCCCACCTGCCGTTCCAGCGGTGTGCTGCCTTCGGGAACCCCGAAGTAGTCGCGTGCGGCGGCCCGGTCGCGCCAATAGCTGAATCGGCGTTCGCCCTTGCCGTCGACCTCGATCAGGTACAGACCCGGCAGCCGGCCGGGCAACTGGCGCACCAGCCCCGTGCCGATGCCCTCTGCCTGCCAGCGTTGCAGCATGCCGGCGCTCAGCGGGTCGTCGCCCAGCGCGCTGGCGTAATCCACCTTCAGGCCGCGCCGCGACCCCAGCCGGGCCATGTAGACGGCGGTATTGAGGGTGTCGCCGCCATAGCTCTGCTGCATCGTTCCAAACGCGGTGCCCTGCAACTCCAGCATGCATTCCCCGAATGCCACCACCCGCAGGCCGGCGCGTGTCGTGCTCGCCATGGATTCCCCTGGCTGTTTATGGAACGTCGTTTCGATATTCTGTGTCGAAGCTGCGGATGCGGCGATCCTGGGCACCACAAAGTAACCGATGAGCACCGCATTTGATACCTTGCTGCTGACCGGCGCCGCCGGCACCCTGGGCCGTGCCTTGGCGCCTGCGCTGCAGGGCCTGGCAAGGCGCTTGCGCGTTTCAGATCTGGCGCAGCCTCTGGCGCGCGCGCACCAGCCCGCGGGTGCCGAGGTCTGGCCCTGCGACCTGGCCGACGCACCCTCGGTGCACCAGATGCTGGTCGGCGTTGGCGCTGTCGTGCACCTGGGCGGCGTCAGCGTGGAAGGGCCTTTCGAACCCATCCTGCAGTCCAACATCCGCGGCCTGCACAACCTGTACGAAGCGGCGCGCCGCCAAGGCGTCAAGCGCATCGTGTTTGCCAGCAGCAACCATGTCACCGGTTGTTACCCGCAGGCGCAGACGGTGACGCCACTGGACCCACCGCGGCCCGATGGCAATTACGGTCTGAGCAAGATGTTTGGCGAAGGTATCGCCAGCCTGTACTGGGACCGGCATGGCATCGAAACGGTGTGCCTGCGCATCGGCACCGCCACGCCGGCGCCGCCCGACAAGCGCGGCCTGTCCACCTGGATCAGCCTGCCCGACCTGGCGCGGTTGGTCACCTGTGCACTGACCGCTCCCGGCGTGGGCTTTCTGGTGGCCTATGGCATGTCGCGCAACAGCCGTGCTTTCTGGAACACCGATGCCGCCTGGGCCCGACTGGGCTTTGTGCCCCAAGACAACGCAGAGGCCTACGCCCCGCAAGTGCAGCACCTGCTGCAACCCGACGGCCCGATGCAATTGCTGCAAGGCGGCCTGTTCCTGGGCATCGGACCCTTTGACGACGAACCCCAACCAACCCCGCTTTGACTCGAGGAGATGCGGCCGTGGACAACATCCCGTCGTTCGACACCGCCAAGCACTTCGAGGCCGTGAAGTACAACTCGCGCACCGAACACTCGATGGCACCCGAGATGCTGCTGATGAGCAAGGTCGTGTACGACACGCGGTTCTGCGGCGCGCTGACGGCCACCATGATGTTGGTCACCTGCGTTCCGGCCTTTTCGCTGTGGCTGCCTGGGCTGTTCAAATGAACCAAGACTTCACCGCCAACCTGCGCTTGCCCGACCCGCGCATCCGCGTGCTGGACGAGCAGTTCCTGCCTCTGCGCCTGCTGTCGGGCACGGTGGAACGGCTGGCCACCGGTTTTCACTGGGCCGAGGGGCCGCAGTGGTTCGGTGACGGTCGCTACCTGCTGTTCAGCGATATCCCCAACAACCGCATCCTGCGCTGGGACGAAACCAGCGGCGCCGTCAGCGACTTCCGCCGGCCCTCAAACCACGCCAACGGCCTGGCGCGTGACCGTCAGGGCCGGCTGCTGGCCTGCGAACACGGCACGCGCCGCGTCACGCGCACCGAATACGACGGCCGCATCACGGTGCTGGCCAGCCACTACCAGGGCAAGCGGCTGAATTCACCCAACGACATCGTCTGCGCGCGCGATGGCGGCATCTGGTTCACCGACCCGCCCTTTGGCATCTCGGGTTGGTGGGAAGGCGAACCGGCCACGCCCGAGCTGCCGCACGGCGTGTACCGCATCGCGCCCGACAGCGGCGAACTGAAGATGCTGGTGGACGACCTGCAGGGCAGCAACGGGCTGGCCTTCAGCCCCGACGAGCAGCTGCTGTACGTGGTGGAGAGCCGCGCCGCGCCGCACCGCAAGATCTGGCAGTACGACGTTGTGGCCGGGCCTGCCGGGCACAGCCTGAAGAACAGGCGCCTGTACGTCGACGCCGCTGGCCCGGGTGCCTACGACGGCATCGCGGTGGATCAGCTGGGCAACGTCTGGTGCGGGTTCGGCAGCGGCGGCGCGCCGGGCGCCGACCTGGAAGATCTTGATGGCGTGCGTGTGTACAACCGCGACGGCCGGCCCCTGGCGCACATCCACCTGCCCGAACGCTGCGCCAACCTGTGCTTCGGCGGCGCCCACCACAACCGACTCTTCATGGCGGCGAGCCATTCGCTGTATGCGCTGCACGTCAACACGCGCGGTGCGCAGGTGTGAACTGACGGGCTGCCCCGGCACTTCGTCGGCCTCAAGGCCGGCGGCGGATGGTCGAAATGGATGCACAACGGGCGTTCAACGCGCCCGACACGGTCCGTTTCCGAATGCTCAAGAAGATACCCGTCGCCGCTGTACGTCTGGGCATGCACCTGCACAAGCTGGAAGGTGCCTGGATTACCCACCCTTTCTGGAAGACCCGTTTCGTCATCGCCAGCGCTGAGGACCTGAAAGCGCTGCGCAGTTCCGGCGTCAGCGAAATCTGGATCGACGACGCGCTGGGCCTGGATGTGGGTGGCGCGGGTGCCTGGGTGCCGCCGCCGCCCGAAATGACTGGAAGTGCCGTCACGGCTGCAGCGCCACCAGAGCCCAGTGGCAGCATCCGCACTGCTCTGCCGTCATCGACCCCATCGTTGCGGCAAGCTTTGCGCCAGCGCGGTCAGGAAGAGCCTTTGCAGGCCGAGATGCGCGAAGCCGCCGCCATCTGCAACCGCGGGCGCGAGGCTGTCACCGCGATGTTCAACGAAGCCCGCATGGGCCGCAGCGTGAACGCCGAACAGTGCCTGCCGCTGGTGGAAGACATCACCAATTCGGTGGCACGCAACCCCGGTGCGATGGTGAGCCTGGCGCGCCTGAAGACCAAAGACGACTACAGCTACATGCATTCGGTGGCCGTGTGCGCGCTGATGGTGGCGCTGGGCCGGCAATTGGGCATGAGCGACGACGAATGCCGCGAAGCGGGCTTGGCCGGGCTGATGCATGACATCGGCAAGGCGCTGGTGCCGCTGGACATCCTGAACAAGCCCTCGCGACTCACCGAAGAAGAATTCGCCCAGATACGCAAGCACCCCGAGCAGGGTCATCAGCTGCTGCTCGAAGGTGGCAGCGCCCACGCAGCGGCACTGGATGTGGTGCTGCACCACCACGAACGCTTCGACGGCAAGGGTTACCCGTTTGGTCTGGCCGGCGAACAGATTTCGCGCCTGGCGCGCATGGGTTCGGTGTGCGACGTCTACGACGCCATCACCTCCAACCGGCCCTACAAGGCTGGCTGGGATCCGGCCGAGTCCATCGCGAGGATGGCCAGCTGGAAAGGGCAGTTCGACGCGCCGATGTTTTCGGCGCTGGTGCAAAGCCTGGGCATCTACCCCACGGGCAGCCTGGTGCGGTTGGAGTCGGGGCATCTGGCGGTGGTCGTGGCGCAGAACCCCAGCACGCTGGTAGACCCGGTGGTCAAGCTGTTCTATTCGGTGAAGCGCGAATGGCCGGTGACTCCGCAAATCATCGATCTGGCCGCAAAAGATTGCCACGACCGCATCGTGGCGCGCGAGCAGCGCTTTCCGGGCCAGTTTCCCTGGCTGGACGAGCTGTGGGCCGACACCGAGGTGCTGCGCCGCATGAACGGTTCGACCGGCTGATCTGGTCATGCGGCAGGCCGGCCCGCTGCCCGCGCGGCCGGTCTTTTTTCAGCCGCGCGTGGCCCGGCGGCGCACCGCTTCCAGGTAGGCCAGGCCATCGGGCGGCAGACCGCTGCGCTGGCTGGCCCACACCATCTCGCCCAGGCAGTCCATCACCTCGTGGTGCGCCTCGTGCAGCGAGTTGCGTTTGGCCGCCAGCAGTTCCACCGCCTGGCGGATGCCGATGGGCTGGTCGATGGCCAACTGCTCTTCGATGCTCAGATGCATCGACAGGTGCAAGAACGGATTGGTGCGCCCTTCCTCCACCGTGTAGACGGCGGCCAGCGCAGCGGCCTCGTCGGCCAGTTCGGCGTGGTACTCGGGGTGTTCGGCGATCCAGCGCGCTGCCAGCGCCTGCATCGGCTGCAGCGGGGCCTTGAGCTGGTCGCGTGCATAGGCTTCGCAAAAGAAGCGGCGCACATCGTTCTGCGAGGGTTGGAACATCCGAGAATTGTGGTCCATCCGGTCCACTCCAGCGGCTGCCGCCGCGCCCTCGCCTTTCATGAACACCAGCATCGAACAGCTCTTTACCGAAGCCCGCACCCAGAACGGCTATCTCGCCACACCCGTCAGCGACGCGCAGTTGCGCGAGCTGTACGAGCTGATGAAATGGGGCCCGACCTCGGCCAACTGCAGCCCGGCGCGGCTGCAGTTCGTGCGCAGCGCAGAAGGCAAGGAAAGGCTGGCCGCCTGCGTGGCGCCGGCCAACAAGCCCAAGGTGCTGCAGGCCCCGGTGACCGTCATCGTGGGCATGGACATGGCGTTCTTCGAACGCCTGCCGCAGCTGTTTCCGCACACCGACGCGCGCGCCTGGTTCGTGGGCAAGCCGGCGATGATCGAGGCCACGGCCTTTCGCAACAGCAGCCTGCAAGGCGCCTACCTGATGCTGGCCGCGCGCGCCATGGGGCTGGGCTGTGGCCCGATGAGCGGCTACGACGCCGCCGCACTGGACGCGGCTTTCTGGGCCGGCACCACGGTACGCAGCAACTTCATCTGCACCATCGGCCACGGCGACCCCAGCAAGCTGCTGCCGCGCAGCCCGCGGCTGTCGTTCGAAGAGGCCTGCCAGCTTGTTTGAAAGCCTGCCGGTCATCCACGACCCGTGGTTCTGGGTCGTGGCTGTGCCGGTGGTGCTGTTGGCGGGCCTGTCGAAGAGCGGCTTTGCCAGCGGGCTGGGCAGCCTGGCCACGCCGATGATGGCGCTGACCGTGCCCGTGCCGCAGGCCGCGGCGGTGATGTTGCCGCTGCTGATGGTGATGGACGTCACCGGCTTGCAGCAGCTGTGGCCGCAGCGCGACCGCGGCCTGGTGCGCCTGCTCGTGCCCTGGGGCTTGCTGGGCACGTCCGCCGGTGTCGTGTTGTTCGGCGTGCTGCCCTCGGCTGCGCTGTCGGGTCTGGTGGGCGCGCTCACGCTGCTCTTCGTGGCGCAGCGCCTGCTGTTCCCGCCCAGCACCGGCAAGCTGGCTGCACCGCGTTGGGTGGGGCGCCTGTGTGCCACCTTGGGCGGCATCACCAGCTTCATCGTGCACGCCGGCAGCCCGCCCGTGCTGGCCTACGTGCTGCCGCTGCGGCTGTCGCCCTTGGTCACCGGCGCCAGCGTCGCGGTGTTCCTGGCCTCCATCAACCTGGCCAAGGTGGTGCCCTATGCGGCGCTCGGGCTGCTGGACTGGCGCAACCTGGCCACGGCTGCGCTGCTGATGCCGCTGGCCGCGTTCGGCGTGTGGGTGGGCACACGACTGCTGCACCGCATCTCGGCCACCTGGTTCTACCGTGTGGCCTACACCGGCATGTGCCTCACGGGCGTGAAGCTGCTGTCTGACGGGTTGCGCGCCGTGTGGAACTGAGCGCATCCGCAGCAGGCGTTACCGCCGCTTCACAGAGGGTGTGGGTCAAGTATCCAAGTGACACAGCGTCTGAGGACAGCGTCATGAGGACAGCCTCCTGAGGCTGCAGGCCGCCCGCCCTCAGGGTTTGAGCGTGCGCAGCAGAAATTCGGTCAGCGCCACGAAGTAGTAGTCGGCGTTTTCGCGCCGCGCAAAGCCGTGGCCTTCGTTGTCGGCCAGCAGATACCACACGGGCGTGCCGCGCGACTGCAGGCTGCGCACGATCTGCTCGCTCTCGGTCCAGGGCACGCGCGGGTCGTTCTTGCCCTGCACCACCATCAGCGGCCTGGTGATCTTGTCCACGTGCGTCAGTGGCGAGATGCCTTGCAGGAAGGCGCGCATCGCGGGGTCGCGTTCATCGCCATATTCCACGCGGCGCAGGTCGCGCCGGTAGCTTTCGGTGTTCTCCAGGAAGCTGACGAAGTTGCTGATGCCCACTACGCTCATCGCGCCGGCGATGCGGTCGGCCAAGCGCGTGCTGGCGGCCAGCGCCATGTAGCCGCCGTAGCTGCCGCCGGTGACGGCCACGCGGCCGGCGTCCAGCCGCGGATGCGTGGCGATCCAGTCGATGGCACTGCCCATGTCCTTCACGCTGTCTTCGCGCAGGCGGCCGTTGTCCAGGCTGAGAAAGGTCTTGCCGTAGCCGCTGGAGCCGCGCACATTGGGCTCCAGCACGGCCAGACCCAGCTGTTCGATGAGGTAGTTGGTGCGCCCCTGCCAGCCTTGTTTGGCCTGACCTTCGGGCCCGCCATGCATCACCATCACCACTGGCCGCCGGCCCCCGAAACGCGCCGGCGGCAGGCTGAGCACGCCGCTGATGGTGCGGCCATCGAAAGAGGTCCAGCGCACGATCTGCTGGTCGGGCAGGGACTTGAGGTTCATGCCCTCGGCGCCCACCGGTTGCGTCCACGCGGTGGTGCGCGGCGCGCCGGGCGCGCCGAGGTCCAGGCTGTACACCTGCGACGGGCCCTGGGCGCTGTTGACCACCATCGCGAGTTCGTTGCGGTCCGGGTGGAATTCAGCGCGTGTGACGCTGCCTGCGGGCATGGCGGGCAGCGCAGCGCCAGCCGGCGGCACATAGGGCGCACCGGTGCGCGGGTCGATCAGACGCAATTCGTCGCGCCCGTCCACGTTGGCGATCAAGGTGGCCAGCGGCTGCATGCTGCGCCGGCTGATGGCGCTGCTGCTGACGTCCCAGGGTGTGCCGGCGCTGAGTCGCGTCAGCGCGCCCGTGGCCAGCTCCAGGCGCATCAGTTCGGCAAACTCGCTCGCGCGGTTGCTGGTCACGAACAGCGCGCTGCCGTCCAGCGACCAGCCGCTGACGTGGTGCGAGGCCTGCAGCGCCTGTCCTGCTGCGGGCAGCACGCGGCGGCGCTGGCCGCTGGCCAGGTCGATCAGCCACACCTCGCTGGACGCTGCGGATTCATAACGCACGATGGCCACGGACTTTTCGTCGGGCGAGACTTCGGCGCCAAACCAGCCACCGCCCGGCAGTTCGGCCAGCAGCTCGCGCTGCTGTGGCTGCAACGGGTTCACCAGACTGAGCGTGGTGTTGATCTGCTCGCTCCTGCCCCCAGTGGCCGTGCGGTCCACCGGCACCGACGCCACCAGGATGCGCTGGCGCGTGGGCAGCCAGCCACTGAAGCTGTGGCGCTGGTCGGGCGGTGTGAGCTGTGTCACGCTGCCGGTTTCGGGTTCCAGCCGGTAGAGCTGGTAGACCTCGTTGCCGCCGCTGGCGCGCGCGAAAACGAGGTAGCGACCCTCACGCGGCTCCCAGGTGCCGCTGCTGACGGGGTCACTGCCGCTGGTCAGCGGCTGCAGCGGTGCCAGCGGGCTGCGCAGCAAGAACAGCTGCGTGGCGCTGGCGCCGACGGGGCGGTGGGCCACCAGCATCTCGCGGCGCGTGGGGTGCCATTCGACGAACTGATGGCCGGCAATCTGGCTGTAGCGCTGCACGGCCGCCAGCCGCTGCGACGGCAATGGTGGCAAGCCTTCCACACGCATCGCCGGTGGCGGCGCCAGCACGTCAGCCTGGAGTGAAGGTGCGCGTTCTTTGGGTGGCGGCGCCGGCGGTGTCGAGCAGGCGACCAAAAAGGCCATGGCCGCAAATGCGGCCATGGTGGACAGGGAGCGAAGGGATGGTGTCATGCCGCCATCGTAGCCCGCTGCGGATGAGTCTGTCACCGGGCTTGCGCCCGGTGACAGAAGTGGGCGTCAGCCCATCTGCTCGATGCCAGCGATGGCCCACGAGCGGCTGTCGTCCAGCGGCTTGACCAGGTGCCAGATTTCGTTGAAGTTCACCGGCGCGGCACCCTTTTCTTCAACCACCTGGCCCGTGAAGCGCACGCTGACGATCTGGTCGCTGCCTTCTTGCGCCACGTCCAGCACTTCGGCGTCGACCTTCTGCACGTCAGTGGTCTGCGGCTGCGTGCCGCGGTCCTGGATGTCCACGCGCAGCGAGGCAAACAGCTCGGGCGTGGTGAAGCGGCGCAGGTCTTCGAGGTCGGCGGTGTCGTTGGCAGCCTGCAGGCGGATGAAGATCATCTTGGCCGTGCGGGTGAAGGTTTCACTGTCGAACGCCGCAGGCACGAAAGCCTTGGCGACGGCCGGGGTTGTCACCGCCGCCGCGACGGGCGTAGCGTCGGCCGCTGATGACACGGGTGCGAGTGCTGCTGGGGTCAGCGCCGGCTCGGTTCGACCGGCTGACGGTATGGTGTCGAGGCTGGTGCGCTCGGTGTTCTGCGGCCAGCCCACCTGGGCGCCCGAGGCGGCACCGGTTGCGCCAGCACCGGCCAGCGATGGCGTGCGCTTGTTGCCGAAGCGGCTCATCAGGAAGCGCACCAGGAAAAAGGCTGCCACGGCCAGCAAAGCCATCATCAGGAAGTTGCCCATGGCGGCACCCATGCCCAGGTGGCTCATCAGGGCGGCAATGCCCAGGCCAGCGGCCAGGCCGGCCAGCGGGCCCATCCAGTTGCGCTTGGGCGCGGCGGCCGCACCGGCGGCGGCAGGAGCGGCGGCCGGGCTGGTGGGGCTGGCGCTGGGCTGGGTCTGCGCGGGCTTGGCCGGCGGCGCGTCGGGCGCGGTCCTGGCGGGCATGTTGCGGTTCATACCGGCAGAGTTGCCGCCACCCAGGCGCTTGGCCTCGGATACGGTGGGAACGGCGGCAGCAGCCAGCACAGCCACGGCCAGGGCACCAATCAGCCAGTTCTTCATTGTCATTGTTTCCTTACGGGGTTTGACGATCATGGCCATTTCAGCCACATGCGGTAGTGTGGGGCCCAGCGGCGGCGGTGCCAATTCGTGCGGACCATGCCCCCGCTGGAAGTGTGTGAACCAGACGATCAGCGGGCATCATGACGGTATGGGCGGGCCGATCGAACCGCCGTTGCAAGGCGAATGATGACCGAAGTGCTGTGGTGGGTTCTGGTGGTGGCGCTGATCGGGGCCGGTCTGGTGGGGACGGTGCTGCCGGCGCTTCCGGGCACGGTGCTGATTCTGGCCGGCATCGTGCTCGGCGCCTGGATCGACGGTTTCACGCGCGTGGGGCCCTTCACGCTGGTGCTGGTGTCTGCGCTGGCGGTGCTGGCCTGGGCGCTGGAGTACGTGGCCGGCTTGCTCGGGGCGCAGAGGGCCGGAGCCAGCCGTTGGGCCCTGGTGGGCGCCGCCCTGGGCACGGTGGCGGGCTTGCTGATGGGGCTGGTGGGCGTGCTCTTCATGCCGCTGGTGGGCGCGGCGCTGGGGGAATACTGGGCGCAGACCGAACTGCGGCGCCAGGGCCGCGCCGACGGCGGCGGCGCTGCGCCAGCGAGCCATGTCCAGGCCATGCAGCAAGACCTGCGCAAGGCCCTGCACGTTGGTGTGTCGGCCTGGCTCGGCATGCTGGTGGGGCTGCTGGCCAAGGTGGTGCTGGCTTGCATCATGGTGGGTGTGTTCGTGGTGGCGCTGGCGCTGTAGCGGCAAATGGGCACGCCTCGGGCCGGGGCCAAGCCGTCAGAATGCGGGCCATGGTGGCTGATGGGCAGTTGATGAGGCGCAGCAGCGGTGCACGGGGCTGCGCCTGGCTGCTTGCGGCCTGCACAGCGGTCCTCGGCTCCAGCGCTGCACTGGATGCCCAGGCCCAAGCCCAGGCCCGGGCCAAGGCGGGCTATGACTTCGCTTTCGAGCGCGAACTGTTCAAGACCCGGTTCGAGCAGGAAGTCAAATTTCGTGCCGCCGCCATCCACGTCGCCTGGGGTGCCGAGGCCTTGTGCCAGGCCACCACCCAGGTCGAGCCCTTCGTGCTGCACTCGGTGCATGCGCTGAAGAAGCGCCTGGCCGAGCCCGATCTGCGGCTGTTCAAGGAAGTCACGGGCATGGACGAGCACTGGCGCGTCGTCTGGGCCGACGAGGCCGCGCCCGATGAACTGAAGCTCGGCGACGTGGTCGCGGCCGTCAATGGCCGCCGACTGCCTGAGGGGGGCGCGCGCTTCGAACTGGGTGCGCTGTTCAAGGGGGGCTCGATGGTCAGCAACGACGACCAGGGCTTCTGGGACGTGATGCTGAAGGCGCGAGAAGAGGCGGCGCAGAAGCAGGTGATGTCGCTGACCCTGGCCGACGGCCGCAAGATCGACGTCGAGACCCAGACCGGATGCGCCGGCAGCGTGACCGCCAGTTCGTTCGACACCGACCCCGACATCTTCTGGCGTCAAGGCAACCGCCGCGCCAAGATTCCAGCCAACGCGATGCTCGAGGCGCGCTCGCGCGATGAACTGCGCTGGCTGGCCGCCTTTGGCACCTTCTTCCAGGCCAGCCAGAGTGCCATCGCTGCCGTGCAGAAGTCCGAAGGCGTGAGCACGGGCTTTCTGGTGGGCAAGATCCTGGCCGTGGCGGTTCCCGGTGCGGGCATGTTGTTGTCGGCGGCCGAGGCCCAGGCCGAGCGGGCCATCGCCGTGGACAGCATCGTGGGCAGCGCTGATCTTTTTGCCAACGAGGTGGTGGCCGCGCTGGGGGGCGATGTCGGCGCGGGCTTGCGCCTGAGCGAGCGCATGCTTGCCCTGGACATGAAGGTGGATGCGGTGCTGATGGACGACTTCAGACGGTCCAGCGCCGCCGAACACGTGCGGCGCATCAAGGCGCTGCAGGCCGCACAGGCCGAACATGAAAAGACAGAAGCCAGGGCGCAGGAGAAGGTGCAGTCCGATGCACAGAAACAGCCATTGAAGATGCCGCCGCCGCTGCTCGGCCGATGAGCCGCCGCCACGGCGTCAGGCGCCCACCAGCAGCCCCAGCAGTTCATGCATCGCCAGGTAGTTCTCTTCAAAACCACGCAAGCTGGGCAGCCAGTCGTTGGGTTTCCACGGCCCGAGCTTGGGCCGGGCCACGGGCGCGGCAAGCAGCGTGATGGCGGGCTTGGCGGCCGACCGGGCGATGGCTTGTTCGAAGTTGCGCATCGCACGTGGCATGTGGTACGCGTGGGTGACGAGCACGATGCGCTCGATGCCCTGGCTCTGCAGCAGCGCCACGCTGCGCAGCGCGTTTTCATGGGTGTCTCGCGACTGCGCTTCTTGCCAGCGCAGAGGCTGCCTGAACTCGCGTCCGGCAATCTCGCCGGCCAGTTCGGCTTCGCTGGGTCCTGCGGTCTCCGTGCGGCCGATACCGCCGCTGAAGGCCATCGGCAGGCCGGTCTCGCGGCTGAGCCAGATGCCGTAGCGCAGCCGTTCGATCGAACGCGGATTCAGCGTCGTGGTGCCGTATTCGGGAGCCGAGAACTGGCGGCCGCCGCCGAGTATCACGATGGCGGTTCTGGGTTGCCGCTTGATTTCGTTGACGGCGGTTTCGGTCAGGGCGGGCGCGGGTTTCAGCACGCCCAGGATAAGCGCGCGGCTGAGCGCCGTGGTGCAGCTGAGCCAGATCGCGGCGACGCCTGCCAGCACCATCAACCAGCCCAGCCACTGGCGACTGAACAGCATGCGCGTGCCCAGCAGCACCAGCAGCAGCATCGGCACGGGCGGCAGCAGCAGGGTGGCCACCGCGGGCTTCCACTGCGCGAGCCCGACGTTCAGCAACAACTCATTCATGGCTCAGGCTTGCGGCATCGGGAGCAGGCGGGGGTGTCGGGCACCGTGATAGGCAGCGTGCGAGTGTAAGGACCACTGCCTGAGTGAGCCAAAGTGCATGAGCCCAAGTGGGTGAGCCATGGCACATCGGGTCGCCACCGGACGGGCCGAACCCGCAAGCCTTCAATTCAGTTGCGACGATGCGGCGGGGAACATCGATTCCAGGCTGCGGTTGATCAGTTGCCGATGGCTGCGTTGTTGCGCTGGATCGCCAGTCAAGGCGGCGAAAACCGGGGCCCTGAGTGCCCACAACTCGATCGGTTCTTCAGCCCCCCGCACCCGCGCCTTCAGCTCGCCATGGTCGTCGAGCCCGTCGACGACGTACAGGAAGCTGAGTTTCAGCGCCACGAATGCGCGCCGGGCGGCGATGCGTGCCTGGCGGTCGGCAGGCATGCCATAGGACGGGCGGTCCATGCCCGTGCCCGTGTCGCCGGCTGATTCACTGTCGGGTGCCCAGGCGCTGGGCGCATGGCGTGCAGCGTCATGTTGCAGCGTGCCTGCAGTGGCAACGCTCGTTGAGGGCGCGGTGGTCTGGGGCGTCATCGGCTGTGGTTGCTGGGGGTGGATCGGTTGCGGTGGTTTGCGATTGCTTTTTGCGAAGGCTGGCGATGCGCGTCAGGAAGGCGAAAACTGGGTGCGTGGTGCACGCGTGGGAAAGTGCCGGTTCAGCTTGGCCAGCCGCTCCTCGGCCTGGGTCTGTGACAGTGCCACGCCCAGCGTGCCGAAGACCTCGGACCGCAAGTGCCAGAGATCGCGCAGGGAGTGCGCACCTTCGATGCGTTCACGCAAGGCCTGCACTTCAACGGTGCCGATGTCGGTCAGCGTAGCCAGGAATTCGGCGCGCACCAGTGGCAGACGGTTCAGCGGCGGTGCGGCTTCCTGCGGCGCTGGCGCGAGCAGCCAGAACATCACCCGCTGCCACAGCGACTCGGGCACATGGCGCAACGACGGCGGTCGAACCTCGACGCGAAAGGCGCTGGGTGCGGACAGCGTGGAGCTGCGGCCCCAGCGGTGGAAGCGTGAAAGCGATCTCATGATGAGGTGATATCGGACACACTTGTTGCAAATTGAGACTGCATGTTGCAGTTTTGCAGCGGACGAAAAACCTCGATCAAGGCCTGAGAGACGGTTCACTTCGAAATCGGAGGCCCCCCGCAGTGCATCGCCAGCCTCAGCGCAGGCGGCAGTTGGCGGGCAGTCGTTGCCGCGCCGACCTGGGTGGGCGGCAAGGCGCGGCAGGGCCAGGGCGGCACCCTTGCGGTGCACCCGGACATGGGGCGCTGCTGCCGCCGCGACCAGCCGGGCGCAACGCTACCGGGCTGAACCGAGGTTGCGGTGCGCAGCAGGCCGGGTCAGCGTGCCACAGCGGGCGCGCGGCAGCGTCGGGTCAAATGGCGCCGAAGCGCTGCTTGCGGTCGGCGGTGTAGGCCCACCACGGCTGAGCGGGCGCGCCGCGCATGAAATCCACCGCGGCCAGAAAGGTGTCCAGCACGCAAGGGTCCTGGCGGGTGCCGCGCAAGCTGCACAGCTGGCGGTACAGGGCAAAGGCGTCCTTGTCGGCGAGCTCGCGTGGGTGCAGGATGCCCAGGTCACGAAAGTCGGTGGCCAGGCTGGGCCCGATGTTGGGCAACTGCTCCAGGCGCTGGCATTCGGCGGCCTGCCTGGCCTTGCGCGGAGGCGGAGCCTTCGGCGGCTGCCCGTCGCCCAGCAGCGCAACGCCGGCCGCCGTGGTGACGGCCTGAGCGCTGGAGGCAGGCCGCACCAGCACTGCAGGTGACTTCTTCGTTGCTGACATCGGGTACGGTTACATGAGGAAAGTGCTTCGGATCAGGCCAACGGCAACGCCTTCGAGCTCAAAGTCTGCCGCGTCGGCGGCCACGCGTATCGCCTTGAACTCGGGATTTTCAGGCAACAGTTCAATCCCATGCGCCGTTCGGTGCAGACGCTTCACCGTGACCTCGTCGCCCAGCCGGGCCACGACGATCTGGCCGTTTCTGGCGTCCTTGGCCTTCTGCACCGCCAGCAGGTCGCCGTCCAGGATGCCGGCGTCGCGCATGCTCATGCCTCTCACCTTCAACAGGTAGTCGGGCCGGCGCTGGAACATCGATGCCTCGACCGCGTAGGTCTGTTCCACGTGTTCTTGCGCCAGGATCGGACTGCCCGCAGCCACACGCCCCACCAGCGGCAGGTGCAGTTGTGCCAAGCCAGGCATGGGAAGCATCGGCTGTTTCCCATAGGGCGCCATGCGTGCCTCGTTCAGTGCGCGCAATGTGTCAGACTTCAGGCGGATGCCGCGCGAGGTGCCGCCCAGCAATTCAATGGCGCCCTTGCGGGCCAATGCCTGCAGGTGCTCTTCGGCTGCATTGGCCGACTTGAAGCCCAGTTCGGCCGCGATCTCTGCGCGTGTAGGCGGTGCGCCGGTGCGTTCGATGACTCTCTGCACCAGGTCCAGAATCTGTTGCTGGCGCGGTGTGAGCTTGGGGTTGTCGGTCATGGTGGGCGGCTTTCAGGCTGCAAGACGGCATCGACAGGGCCTGTCGATGCATCCAGGCCTGTATTTTCATCCAGAAAGGGCTTGCATGCCAAGTGCTCCGTCATTGGTGGTCGTGATAGGCACGGGCGGCACCATCGCCGGCACAGCACCGGACCCGCAGGCCCACGTCGGCTACAAGGCTGGCGCATTGACGGCCGACGCGCTGATCGCCAGCGTGCCGGCACTGCGCGGACAGCGCCTCGAGGTGGAGTCGCTGGCGCAGCTGGACAGTGGCGACATGGACCATCGCACCTGGCTGCGCCTGGGCCTGGCGGTGCAGCGCCATCTGGCGCGCCGCGAGGTGGCCGGGGTGGTCATCACCCACGGCACCGACACGCTGGAAGAGACAGCGCAGTTTCTGCACCTCACGGTGGCTGCTGGCAAGCCAGTGGTCATGACGGCTGCGATGCGCCCGGCCACGGCGCCGTCGCCCGACGGGCCGCAGAACCTGGTGGACGCCGTTACCGTGGCGCGCACCCAGGGTGCGCATGGCGTGCTGGCGGTGCTGGGTGGGCAGGTGTTTGCGGGCAGCGAATTGCGCAAGGTGCATGGCTACCGGGTGGATGCTTTCACCGGCGGCGACGCGCCGCCGCTGGCGCTGGTGCAGAACGGGCAGTTGCGTGCCTACAGGCCCTGGCCCGATGGCGCGCCCGTGGCGGCCGCGGTGCTGGGGAGTAACCCTCAGCACTGGCCAGTCGTCGACATCGTGACGAGCCACGCCGGCGCGCGTGGTCAGAGCCTGGATGCGCTGGTCGACGCCGGTGCTCAGGGTCTCGTGATCGCCGGCACAGGCAATGGCAGCGTGCATGTCGAGTTGCTGGCGGCCGCCTTGCGGGCGCAGCAGCGCGGCGTGATCGTGCGCCGGGCCTCGCGCTGTGTGCTGGGTGGTGTCGTGGACGGATCGCCGTCGGCGCTGCCCCATGCAGGCGCGTTGACGGCTGCGCAGGCGCGCGTCCAGTTGCTGCTGGAACTGGTGGTGGCTGCGGCGGCCGGCGGCGGCTGACCACAGGCGGCAGACACCGCGCGCGCCCGGCAAAGGCTGGAGCGAGATCGGCAGAGGCTGCCGCCGCCGCTGTCGGAAACTCAGGCCAAGCTGAGCGCGACGTCGATGTTGCCGCGCGTGGCGTTGCTGTAAGGGCACACCTCGTGCGCCACGGCCACCAGTTTTTCGGCCGCCGCCCGGTCCATGCCGGGCACGGTGACCACCATGGCCACGGCGATGCCGAAGGCGCCTTCCTTGCCGGTCATCGGGCCGATGGAGACATCGGCCTTGATGGACACATCGGCGGGCAGTGCGATCTTCTGGCGCGCGGCCACGGCTTTCATCGCACCAATGAAACAGGCCGAGTAGCCAGCGGCAAACAGCTGCTCGGGGTTGGTGCCGGCGCCACCCGCGCCGCCCAGTTCCTTGGGCGTGACCAGCGGCAGCTTGAGGGCGCCGTCCGAGGACTCGGTGGTGCCGGTGCGGCCTCCGGTGCTGGTGGCGTGGGCGGTGTAGACGGCTTTGTCGATGGCCATGGTGTTGCTCTCTTCGTGGTGTAGAAGCGGCGCTCAGGCCGCGGGGGGTGAAGTGTGGCGAGCCCGTTGACCTGAGGCGGGCTCAGGCCTGCTGGACCGGTTGCGTATGGGCGCGTCGGGCGCTGTCATTTCAGGCGCCGGCCTGCAGGGTTTCGAGCTCGCCCTGTGCCTGCAGCCAGCGTTCTTCCAGCTTGGCCACCTCGGCGGCGATGTGGTTCAGGCGCCGGCCGGTGTCGGCGATTTCGCCCGGAGGGCGCTTGCCGGCGGCCAGCCGGCCTTCCAGGTCGGCCCGCTCGGCAGCCAGTTGTTCCATTCGGGTGTCGATCTGCTGCAGTTCCACCCGCAGCGGCCGCGTCAGATTGGCCAGTTGCGAGCGGGACTGTGCGGCCTGCTTGCGGTCGTCGCGGCCCGCGCCAGCAGGCTTTGGGGGCGACTGCTTGGCGCTGCTGGCGGTGCCCGCTGGCTTCAACACTTCAATGGTCTCGGCCGCGGCCGGCTTGGGTGGGTCGGGCAGCGGCTGGCCTTTGGCGGCGGCCTTGCTCACGTCGAGCAGCCACTTCTGGTAGTCGTCCAGGTCGCCGTCGAAAGGCTGCACCTGGCCCCGTGCCACCAGCCAGAACTCGTCGCACACCTCGCGCAGCAAGGCGCGGTCGTGGCTGACCAGCATCACGGTGCCTTCAAACTCGTTGAGCGCCATCGACAGCGCCTCGCGCGTGGTCAGGTCCAGGTGGTTGGTGGGTTCGTCCATCAGCAGCAGGTTGGGGCGCTGCCACACCAGCATGGCCAGCACCAGGCGCGCCTTCTCGCCGCCGCTCAAGGAGCCCACGGCCTGCTGCACCATGTCGCCGGTGAACTTGAAGCGGCCCAGGAAGTCGCGCAGTTCCTGTTCACGCCCCGCAGGGCCCACGTCGCGGGCCAGCCGGACCATGTGCATCAACGGCCCGTCGTCCATGCTCAGCACGTCCAGCTCCTGTTGCGCAAAGTAGCCAATCACCAGGCCCTTGCCCTCGGTCATGCGGCCGGCGATGGGCGCCAGGGCCTTGGCGATGGTCTTCACCAGCGTCGACTTGCCCTGGCCGTTGGCGCCCAGGATGCCGATGCGCTGCCCCGCCAGCACGCTGCGGTTGATGTTCTCGACGATGGCCTTCCCAGGCCGGCCAGCCCCCCCGGGGGGTGTGTCGCCGTTCCCGGCGACCGGGGGCGCGGGGTAGCCGCAGGCCATCCCGTCAAACGACAACATCGGGTTGGGCAGGCTCTGCGGCTCGCGGAACTCGAACTCGAAGTCGCTCGCGGTCAGGATGGGCGCCAGCTTTTCCATGCGCGCCAAGGCCTTCACGCGGCTCTGCGCCTGCTTGGCCTTGCTGGCCTTGGCCTTGAAGCGGTCGATGAATTTCTGCAGGTGCGCGATGCGGTCCTGCTGCTTGCCGTAAGCCGCTGCTGCCAGCGTCATGCGCTCGGCGCGCATTTCTTCGAAGGCGCTGTAGTTGCCGCCGTAACGGGTCAGCGTCTGCTCGTCCAGGTGCACGGTGACCCGCGTGATGGCGTCGAGAAACTCGCGGTCGTGGCTGATCACGATCATCAGCCCGTCGAAGCGCTTCAGCCAGGCCTCGAGCCACACCAGCGCGTCCAGGTCCAGGTGGTTGGTGGGCTCGTCCAGCAGCAGCAGTTCGGCCGGGCACATCAGCGCGCGCGCGAGCTGCAGCCTCATTCTCCAGCCGCCTGAAAAGCTGTTCACCGGTGCGTCGAGCTGTTCGTTCTTGAAGCCCAGGCCCAGCAGCAGCGCCTGCGCACGCGCAGGCGCATCGAAGGCGCCCGCTTCGTCCAGCGCCAGATGGGCATGCGCCATCGCGTTGCCGTCGCCACTGGCTTCTGCGGCCACCAGCTCGGCTTGCGCGGCCTGCAAGGGCAGGTCGCCCTGCAGCACGAATTCGGTGGCGCCGTCTTCGGTTTCGGGCATGTCCTGTGCCACCTCGCCGACGCGCCAGCGCGGCGGAATCTCGACATCGCCGGCGTCGGACTGCAGCCGGTGCGTCAGCATCGAGAAGAGGCTGGACTTGCCGGCGCCGTTGCGGCCGATCAGACCGACCTTCTCGCCCGGCTGCAGCGTGACGTTGGCTCCCTGCAGCACGACCTTGGTGCCGCGCCGCAGTGTGATGTTGCGCAGCGTGATCATGCGTGCAGCCCCTGCTGCAGCGCGGTCTTTTCGAGCAGCAGCACCTGGTCATCGGTCTCTTGCGTGGGCAGCCACACCACCGGCAGATTCGGGAAAGCAGCTTCGAAGTGCGCCCGCTCGTGGCCGATTTCCAGCACCAGCAAGCCGTCGTCGTTCAGGTGGCGGACGGCGTCGGCCAGCAGCAGGCGTACGAAGTCCATGCCGTCGGCGCCGCCGGCCAAAGCAAGCGCGGGTTCGGCGCGGTATTCAGGGGGCAGGGTGTCCATCGAGGCCTGGTTGACGTAAGGGGGGTTGCACAGAATGAGGTCGAAGCGCCGGGGTGTGCCGACGGGGGTGTGTTCCAGCGCCGCCAGGCCGTTGCCCTGGGCGAGCGTGATGCGTTGCTGCAGGCCGTGCCGCGCCACGTTGCGCGCAGCCACGGCCAGCGCGTCGGCCGACAGGTCGGTGGCCACCACCTGCACTTCGGGCCAGGCCATGGCGGCCAGCACCGCCAGGCTGCCGTTGCCGGTGCACAGGTCGAGCACGTCGCGGGTGTGCTCACCGAGCCAGGCGTCCAGCGTGCCGTCGGCCAGCGGTTCGGCAATCAGCGAGCGCGGCACGATGACATGCTCGTTGACGAAGAAGGGTACGCCCTGCAGCCAGGCTTCACCGGTTAGATAGGCCGCCGGGCTGCGCGTGCTGATGCGCTGTTGCACCAGGGCTTCGACGGCCTGCACTTCAGTCGCCGTCAGCACCCGCCCTGCGTTGTCGTCCAGCGCATGCAGCGGCAGGCCCAGGCGCCACAGCACCAGCCACGCGGCTTCGTCGAAGGCGTTGCTGGTGCCGTGCCCGAAGCACACGCCAGCGGCTTGCAGGCGCTGTTGGGCCTGCTCCAGCATCTGCTGCAGGGTCATGGCAGGTAGGCGCGCAACGTGCGCAGGTAGGTGTTCTTGAGGGGCTCGATGGCGGCCAGCTCGACCCACTCGTCCACCTTGTGCGCGCTGTCGTTGCGCACACCGAACTCCATCACCTGGGGACAGACGGTGGCGAAGAAGCGCCCGTCGGAGGTGCCTCCCGTGGTGCTGAGCGTGGGCGTGCGACCGAACTCGGCTTCGACAGCCGCCACCAGCGCGTTGAACAGAGCGCCTGGCGTGGTCAGGAAAGGCACGCCACCCAAGGTCCAGCTGAGCTCGTGCTGCACACCGTGGCGCTGCAGCACGTCTTGCACACGGGCCTGCAGACCTTCGGGTGTGCTTTCGGTGCTGAATCGGAAGTTGAAGTCCACCACCAGTTCACCCGGAATCACGTTGGTGACGCCGGTGCCGGCGTGGATGTTGCTCACCTGCCAGCTGGTGGGCAGGAAGTAGGCATTGCCGTCGTCCCACCGCGTGGCCGCGAGTTCGGCCAGCGCCGGCGCAAAAGCCAGGATGGGGTTCAAGGCCAGCTGCGGGTAGGCCACGTGGCCCTGCACGCCCAGCACCAACAGGCGCGCCGACAGCGTGCCGCGGCGGCCGTTTTTCACCATGTCGCCCACGGCGTCGACCGAGGTCGGTTCGCCCACGATGCAGGCGTCGATGGCGGTGCCGCGTGCCTGCAGTTGCCGCAGTGCGTGCTGCGTGCCGTGCAACGCCGGCCCTTCTTCGTCGCTGGTGAACAGCACGGCGACGGTGCCGGCGTGTTCAGGGTGTTCGCGCACGAACTCGGCCGCAGCCACGGTCATCGCGGCCACCGCGGTTTTCATGTCGGCGGCGCCGCGGCCGTGCAGCCGACCGTCGCGGTGGGTGGGCACGAAAGGGTCGCTCTGCCAGTTCTCCAGCGGGCCTGGCGGCACCACGTCGGTGTGGCCGGCCAGCACCAGCGTCGGGCCGGCCTTGCTGCCCCGGTGCCATGCCCACAGGTTGTGCACCTGTTGCTCGCCGATGCCGCCGCGCAGCGACTCGCAGGTGAAGCCGGCAGCCTCCAGCGGCGCCCGCAGCAACGCTTCACAGCCGCCGTCAGCCGGGGTGACCGAGCGGCAGGCGATCAGCGCTTCCAGCAGGCGCAGCGTGGCCGTCACGGCTTGACGGCCCAGGGCGGCGCACCGCTCGCGCGGTTGTCTTCGGGGCGCACGTCGATGGAGATGTCGGTGAAGGTGGCCACCTCGGGCTCTTCCTTCTTCGGCGCCACGCGCGACACCGGGCTCTGCTCGTTTTGCAGGCGCCACAACAGATTGGTGGGCGAGTCGGCATGCGACAGGCCTTCGTCGCGCGAGATGACGCCTTCGTTGACAAGCCGCGCCAGGTCCATCTCGAACGTCTGCGAACCTTCGGCCAAGGACTTCTCGACCGCTTCTTTTACCTCGCCCAGCTCGCCCTTCTCGATCAGGTCGGCGATCAGCTTGGTGTTCAGCAGCACCTCGACGGCCGGCACGCGGTTGCCGTTGACCGACCGCACCAGCCGTTGCGAGATCACGGCGCGCAGGCCCGCCGACAGGTCGGACAGCAGCGTGGGCCGCACCTCGGGCGCATAGAACGACAGGATGCGCCCCATCGCGTGGTAGCTGTTGTTGGCGTGCATGGTGCTCAGCACCAGGTGGCCCGACAAGGCGTACGACAGCGCGGCGCTCATCGTCTCGCGGTCGCGGATTTCACCGATCAGGATGCAGTCGGGCGCCTGGCGCAGCGCGTTCTTCAGCGCCACCTGCAGGTTCTGCGTGTCGCGGCCAACCTCGCGCTGGTTGACGATGCTCTTCTTGTTGTTGAACAGGAACTCGATCGGGTCTTCGATGGTCAGGATGTGCCCGCTCATCTGCTGGTTGCGCCATTCCAGCATCGACGCCAACGTGGTGCTCTTGCCGGTGCCGGTGGCACCCACCAGCAGGATCAAACCGCGCTTTTCGGTCACCAGCTGCGACAGCAGTGGCGGCACGCCCAGCGTGTCGAGTGACGGGATATCGAACGGTATGCAGCGCAGCACGGCGGCGATGGAGCCGCGCTGCTTGAACGCCGAGAGGCGGAAGCTGCCCACCCGCGGCAGGCCGATACCGACGTTGAGCTCGCCGGTCTCTTCCAGCTCTTCCAGCTGCTGCGGCGCCAGCATCTCGGCCAGCAACTGGCGCGTCTGGTTGGTGGTCAGCACCTGGTCCGACAGCTGCATGATCTGGCCGTGGATCTTGATCAGGATCGGCGTGTTGGCCGACATGTACACGTCGGACGCGTGTTTCTCCGCCATCAGCCGCAGGATGCGTTCCAGGTTGTTGGCATGTCGTCGGCTCCCGTTCAGCGGCGCTTGATGCTCAGGCGCGAAGCAGTTCGTTGATGCTGGTCTTGGCGCGCGTCTGGGCGTCGACCTTCTTCACGATCACCGCGCAATACAGGCTGTGGCTGCCGTCGGCGCTGGGCAGGTTGCCCGACACCACCACGCTGCCTGCAGGGATGCGGCCGTAGCTCACCGTGCCGGTGGCGCGGTCGTAGATCTTGGTGCTTTGGCCGATGTAAACGCCCATGCTGATGACGGAGTTTTCTTCGACGATCACGCCTTCGACGACTTCGCTGCGTGCGCCAACAAAGCAGTTGTCCTCGATGATGGTGGGGTTGGCCTGCAATGGCTCGAGCACGCCGCCGATGCCCACGCCGCCGCTGAGGTGCACGTTCTTGCCGATCTGCGCGCAGCTGCCCACGGTGGCCCAG
Source organism: Rubrivivax sp. (assembly GCA_031429255.1). Classification (GTDB taxonomy): domain Bacteria; phylum Pseudomonadota; class Gammaproteobacteria; order Burkholderiales; family Burkholderiaceae_C; genus Rubrivivax. The sequence continues at coordinate 18,231 of JANOZF010000178.1, read as the reverse complement.
GTGTCGACCATGGTGTTCTCGTCGACATAGGCGCCGATGTTCACGTAGCTGGGCATCAGCACCACGCCCTTGGCGATGTAGCTGCCGCGCCGGGCCACGGCCGGCGGCACCACGCGCACGCCGCTGGCGCGCATGGCGGCTTCGTCCAGATGCGAAAACTTGGTCTTCACCTTGTCGAAGAAGCCCAGGTCGCCGGCGCGCATGACGTGGTTGTCGTGCAGGCGGAAGCTGAGCAACACCGCCTTCTTCACCCACTGGTTGACGTGCCAATCACCGACGCCACGCCTTTCGGCCACGCGGATGCGGCCGGCGTTCAGGTCGCCGATGACGGATTCAACCGCGGCAAGCACGTCAGGGGCGTTCAGCGCCGAGATCTCGGCACGGCTTTCCCAGGCCAGGTTGATCAGGCTCTCGTGGGTGTTGTTGGTGGTGGCAGTGGTCATGTCGAAAGTCCGGTTCGGGGTCGGTGGTGGTCGGGCAGGTGGTGCCTGGTTTCAAGCCGGCTGGCGGCCTTGCGTGCAATAGCTGGCGATGCGCTGTGCAGCTTCCAGGCACTCGTCCACTGGTGCGACCAGCGCCATGCGGATGCGGCCTGCGCCAGGGTTGGGGGGGGTGTGTTGCGCAACTTCGCGGGCCAGCAACCGTCCCGGCAGCACGTTCACATTGTATTGAGCGAGCAGGCCTTGCGCCCAGGCCACCTCGTCGGGTGTTTCATGAGCCGCGCCGGGTATGGCCGCCCAGAGATAAAACGCGGCGTCCGGCAGTTGCACGTCCAGCACGGGCTGCAGCACCGGCATCACCTGCGCAAACTTCTGGCGGTACAGCTCGCGGTTGGCCACCACGTGCGCTTCGTCGGCCCAGGCCGCTGCGCTGGCGCGCTGCACCATCGGGCTCATGGCGCTGCCGTGGTAGGTGCGGTAGAGCAAGAAGGCCTTCAGCAGCGATGCGTCACCCGCCACGAAGCCCGAGCGCAGGCCGGGCACGTTGCTGCGTTTGCTCAGCGACGTGAAGGCCACCAGCCGCCTGAAGTCATGACGGCCCAGCGCTTGAGCCGCCTGCAGGCTGCCCAGCGGTGCCTCGTTGCCGAAGTAGATCTCGGAATAACACTCGTCGCTGGCAATCACGAAGCCGTGGCGGTCGCTCAGTTCGAACAGCCGCTGCCATTCGGCCAGCGGCATCACCGCCCCGGTGGGGTTGCCCGGTGAGCACACGTACAGCAGCTGCGTGCGCGCCCAGGTGGCATCGTCCAAGGCTGCCCAGTCGGCGGCAAAGTTGCGCGCCGGCAGGCTGGGCACGAAGCAGGTCTGCGCACCGGCCAGCAGCGCCGCGCCTTCGTAGATTTGATAGAAGGGGTTGGGGCAGACCACGGTGGCGCCGGCCTGTGTGGGATCGATGACTGTCTGCGCAAAGGCAAACAGCGCCTCGCGCGAACCCGTGACCGGCAGCACCTGCGTGGCGGCGTCGAGTGCCACCCCGTAGCGGCGCTGTACCCAGCCGGCGATGGCTTCGCGCAGCACCGGCTCACCTGCAGTGGCCGGGTAGCTGGACAGGCCCGGCAGGGCCTTCATCAGCGCTTCTTCGATGAGCGCTGGCGTGGCGTGCTTGGGCTCGCCGATGCCCAGGCCGATGGGCTTGAACGCGGGGTTGGGCGTGATGCCGGACGTCAGCTCGCGCCAACGTTCAAACGGGTACGGGTGCAGGCGCTGCAGCAGGGGGTTCATGGTGCCGGATTATCCCTGCGGCATCGCCACCGTGCCGCCCGTGCCGCCGTCGTCGGGCCGCAGGTGCCGGTGTCTACAGCGCGCCGCGACAGCCCGCCGCGCCGCAGCGGCAGCGCAGCCGTCCTTCGTGATGGGTCTCGCCGTAGTCCACCGTGATCTCGTCGCCCGGCTGCATGGCTTTCACCGCGTAGAACTCCACCCGCCCCTGGCGGATGCACAGCCGCGCATTGGGCTGGCAGCTGTGGTTGGTGTAGCGCATGGGGTCGGCCGACTGGCTGAAGTCGATCGCCTTCTTGTCCGACAGCTCGACGATCATGATGCGCTCGGTGCGCGTGGCGCGGATGCGCGCATCGGCCACGCTGATGCTTTCGCCGCGGATCTCGCCGATCTTCAGCCGCGGTGGGATGGCTTCTTCGGCAAAGGCGCCCAGGCCATCGATGCTGCTGGCGTGTACCGCGACGGCAAACTTCTGGTAGGCCGGGCGCAAGGCCGCCGGGGCTGGCAGCGCCGACAGGCCTGGCGGCGCGGGTGCCTGCGACAGCGTTGCCATTCAGGCGGTGTCGCCCGGCAGTTCGATGGCCGCCGCCGGCTGCCATCCTTTCTTGCGCTGCTCCACGGTGACAAAGGTGCGTATGCCACCGCGCACGAACCAGTCGGCATGCAGGCGCACAAAACGCGGGGCGATGGCGGCCACGATGTCGCTGACGATCTGGTTGCTGACCTTCTCGTGAAACGCGCCTTCGTTGCGGAAGCTCCAGAAATACTGCTTCAGGCTCTTCGTTTCGACGCACAGCTTGTCCGACACGATGTCGATCTTGAAATGTGCAAAGTCGGGCTGGCCGGTCAAAGGGCACAAGCAGGTGAACTCAGGCACATCGAAGCGGATCACGTAGTCCCGCTCTGGCGCCGGGTTCGGGAACACTTGCAGCTCGCGGCTGGGCGCGCTGGGCGGAGTGGCGGGGGCCTGGCGCTGGTTCAGGCTGGTGGGTGTTTTTCTGGCCATGGCTTGCGGTGGTGCGGGTGCGGGGTTCAAAAGCGGACGCGATGCTATCATCCGGCCCCAGTTGCGTTCGCCCTGCGGGTGCAATTTTCCATAAAAATCAAGCACTTACGAGAAGTGCGTACGGGTGGCGCCGGTTGCGCGCCGCCCTGTCCAAGCGCCGCCTCCAACCGCCGACGATGCGCCTCACCCAGATCAAGCTCTCGGGCTTCAAGTCCTTCGCCGAACCCACCACCTTTCAGCTGCCCGGGCAACTGGTGGGCGTGGTGGGGCCCAATGGTTGCGGCAAGAGCAACATCATGGACGCCGTGCGCTGGGTTCTCGGAGAGAGCAAAGCGAGCGAGCTGCGTGGCGAGTCCATGCAGGACGTGATTTTCAACGGCAGCGGCCACCGCAAGCCAGCCAACCGCGCCAGCGTGGAGCTGGTGTTCGACAACACGCTGGCGCGCGCCGGCGGTCAGTGGAATGCGTTTGCCGAAATCGCCGTCAAGCGCACGCTCACGCGCGACGGCACCAGCAGCTACTTCATCAACAACCAGCCGGTGCGCCGGCGCGACGTGCAAGACGTGTTCCTGGGCACGGGCCTGGGCCCGCGCGCCTACGCCATCATCGGCCAGGGCACCATCAGCCGCATCATCGAAAGCCGGCCTGAAGAGTTGCGCCTGTTTCTGGAAGAGGCCGCCGGGGTCAGCAAATACAAGGAACGCCGTCGCGAAACCGAAAACCGCCTGAAGGACACGCGCGAAAACCTGACCCGTGTCGAAGACATCCTGCGCGAGCTGAACGGCAATCTGGACAAGCTGGAAAAGCAGGCCGAAGTGGCCGCCCAGTACCGCAGCCTGCAGGACCAGGGCACGCTGAAGCTGCACCAGTTGTGGTTCTTGAAACACCGCGACGCGGCGAGCGAAGAAATGCGCGTGAAGGCGGCCGCCGCCGAGGCCACCAATGCGCTGGAAAGCCGCCTGGCCGAACTGCGCCAGGTGGAAGCGCAGATGGAGCAGGTGCGGCAGGCGCACTATGAAGCCAACGACGTGCTGCACGCCAAGCAGGGCCTGCTGGGCGAAGCGGCGTTGCAGGTCAGCCGCCTGGAAGAGCGCATACGCTATGTGGTGGAAGGCCGTGCCCGTGCTGAAGCGCGCCTGGCCGACCTGAAGCTGCAAAACAGCCAATGGGCCGAGCGCCAGGACAACGCCAAGGCCGAGCTCGAAAGCCTGGCCGAGCAGATGGCGGGCGCCGACGAGCAAGCCGAGGTGCTGCACGCGCAGGCCGAAGAGCAGGCCGGCCAGCTGCCGGCGCTCGAAGACGCGGTGCGCAGCGCGCAGGGCACCAGCAACCAGCAGCGCCATGCCGTGGCACAAGTGCAGCAGCAGATACAGGTGCTGGCCGCCGACAGCCGCAGCGTGGAAGAACAGAGCCGCGCGCTGAAGCTGCGCCAGGAGCGGCTGGCCGTTGAACACAAGGGCCTGCAGCTGCCCGACCTGGCCCGGCTGCAGGCGCTGAAGCTGCAGGACGGCAGCGCCACGCAGACTTTCGAAGTAGCCGAAGCACGCCTGCACGAACTGCAAGATCACGTGCCCACGCTGGACGAGCAGCGCCGCACGGCGCAAGAGGCCGTGAACCGCGAAGGCGGCAAGCTGGCCGACATCGGCGCCCGCCTGGAAGCGCTGCGTGCACTGCAGGAAAAAGTGCAGACCGAAGGCAAGCTCAAGCCCTGGCTGGACAAACATGGGCTGGGCGGCCTGCAGGGCCTGTGGACGCAGCTGCACATCGAGCCGGGCTGGGAGCCGGCGCTGGAGGCGGCCCTGCGCGAGCGCATCAATGCGCTGTCGGTGGGGCGGCTGGACACCGTGCGTGCTTTTGCCAGCGATGCACCGCCGGCGAAGCTGGCCTTCTACGCCTTGCAGGCTTTTGCGTCGGCCCCGGCGCCATACGCGGCGCACGGCCTGCCGCGGCTGGCCGACCTGCTGCGCCTGGGCGATTCCAACATGTTGTCGCTGCTGTCCGATTGGCTGGAAGGCGTGTACACCGCCGCCAGCATCGACGAGGCACTGGCGCAGCGCAGCCAGCTGGCCCACGGCGAGGTCATCATGACGCGGCAGGGCCACGCGGTGTCGCAACACGCGGTGTCGTTCTACGCGCCCGACAGTGAACAGGCCGGCATGCTGGCGCGTGCACAGGAAATCGAGAACCTCGACCGCCAGCAGCGCGCGCAGGCGCTGATCAGTGACGACGCCAAGAGTGCATCGGTGCGTCTGGAGGCGGCCTACACCGATGCCTCGCAACGCCTGCTGACGGCGCGCCGCGAGGCCGCCGAAGCACAGACGCGCGCCCACGCATTGCAGGTGGAGTTGCTGCGGCTGACGCAGCAGGCCGATGCCGCAACCAGCCGCCGCACACAGCTGACCGACGAACTGGGTGAACTGGAAGCGCAACTGCAGGCACTGGAGGAGCGCCGCGCCGTGGGCGAGGCGCGCTTCGAAGAACTGGACATCGAGCTGGGCACGGCGCAGGAACGCCATGCCGAGCTGGACGACGCGGTGATCGCCGCCGAACGCAAGCTCACCGATGCCCGTGAGCAGCAGCGCACGCTGGAGCGCCAGGCCCAGGAAGCGCGCTTCCAGTCGCGGGCGCTGCAGGCGCGCCAGGGCGAGCTGCAGCGCAGCATCGAGACGGCCGCCAGCCAGGTGGCGTCCAACGTGCAGGCGGGTGAACAACTGCAGCTGGAGCTGGGCAGCTTCGACGATGCGGCCGCGCAGTCGGGGCTGCAGGCAGCGCTGGTATTCAAGCTCGAGCGCGAACAGGCTCTGGGCCTGGCACGCAGCAGCTACGACGACCTGAGCGCCCAGCTCAAGCGCGCCGAAGAGCAGAAGCTGGGCTTCGATCGCAGCCTGGAGCCGCTGCGCGAGCAGATCACCAAGCTGCAGCTGGAACTGCAGGCGGCACAGCTGGGTGGCGCGCAGTACCTGGAGCAGCTGAACGCCGCCGAGGTTGACTTCGAGAAGCTGTCGCAAGGCATCGAGCTCGAGGGCGTGAAACTCTGGGGTCTGCAGACCGAGATCGACCGCATCCAGAAGGACATCAACGCCTTGGGCGCGGTGAACCTGGCCGCGCTGGACGAGCTGACCAGCTCGCGTGAGCGCAAGACGTTCCTTGATGCACAGAACGCCGATCTGCAGGAAGCCATCGGCACGTTGGAAGATGCGATCCACAAGATCGATTTGGAAACACGCGACCTGCTGGCGAATACGTTCAACCAAGTGAACGAACATTTCGGCCGCATGTTCCCCAGCCTGTTCGGCGGCGGCAATGCGCGGCTGGTGATGACGGGCAACGAGATCCTGGACGCGGGCGTGCAGGTGATGGCGCAGCCACCAGGCAAGAAGAACAGCACCATCCACCTGCTGTCGGGTGGCGAGAAGGCCCTGACCGCCATCGCGCTGGTGTTTGCCATCTTCCAGCTCAACCCGGCGCCTTTCTGCCTGCTGGACGAAGTGGATGCGCCGCTGGACGATGCCAACACCGAACGCTACAAGAACCTGGTCAAGCAGATGAGCCAGGGCACGCAGTTCCTCTTCATCAGCCACAACAAGATCGCGATGGAAATGGCCGAGCAGCTGATCGGCGTGACGATGCAGGAGCAGGGCGTGTCGCGCATCGTTGCGGTGGACATGGAATCGGCGCTCAGCATGGCTGAGGCGGCCTGAGCATCACCATGAACAAGGGCCTGCGGCCATGACCCTGACCGTGGCGCTGGCCCTGGTGGCCGCCGCTGTGCTGGCGCTGCTGGCCTTGCAGGCCTGGTGGAAGGCGCGACGCCTCAAGCCGCGAGCCATGACGCTGGAAGAAACCGTGTCGTCGCGCTTCGAACCCGCGCTGGAGGGTGCGGGCCCCGGCGCCGATGCGCTGGCCTCGCGGGCCTTCGCCGACACGCGACCGCACGGATTGGCCGACGCGGGTGCGGCCCCGGTGGTCCGCTTGGCACCCCGCCGTGGTGTGCCGCGGCTGGACGCGCTGATTGACGCGCTGGTCCCGCTGCAGCTGGACGCGCCCATCTCGGGTGAACTGGCACTGGCCCATCAGCCGCCGACGCGGCGCGCCGGCGGCAAGCCGTTCTACATCGAGGGGCTGGACGCCGAGACCGGCGAATGGGAGCCTCCAACCGCAGGCCGGCACTACAGCGAACTGCAGGCGGGGGTGCAGATGGCCAACCGCGGCGGGCCGTTGAACGAAATCGAATACTCCGAGTTCGTGCAGAAGGTGCAGGCCTACGCCGAAGCGGTGGGTGCCAACCCCGAATTCCCCGACATGCTGGACGAAGTGGCGCGTGCGCGCGAACTCGACGGCCTGGCCAGCCCGCTGGACGCACAGCTCAACGTCACGCTGCGCAGCAACGGTGTGGCCTGGTCGGTGGCCTTTGTGCAGCAGCTGGCCGCGCGCCATGGCTTCATTGCGAGCGCGGTGCCCGGCCGCATGCTGTTGCCAGCGGCCGAGCCTGTTGCACCGCCGTTGCTGGCGCTGTCGGTTGACGGTCAGGCGGCGGTGGCCGAAGACGCACAGGCCAGTGCCGTGCGCGAATGTGTGCTGACGCTGGACGTGCCGCAGATCGACGATGCGCTCGAACCTTTTCCGATGTTCTACCGCGTCGTCAACGAACTGGCCACCGGGCTGGACGCCACCGCCGTCGACAACGAAGGCGTGCCGCTCAGCCTGCAGGCCTTTGCCACCATCGGCCGCGAGCTGGACGACCTGTACAAGCAGTTGCGTGCGCTCGACCTCGCTGCCGGCTCGCCGGCGGCGCGGCGGCTGTTCAGCTGACGCGGCGGTTCATGATCGGGCTGTGCGCGGTGAGGTGGCAGGCTTCCGGTGTTGTGGGGGTTCGGGCCCGCACCACGAACTGCGCCATGGTTGGCGACATGGCCTCCAAACCCGACTTCGATACCGGCTGCGCCAGGCTGCCCACATGACTGAAGCCGCCCACTTGCAGCGCGCGGCCGAATTGCGCCGGCAACTGCACCACCACGCCCACCGCTACTACGTGCTGGACGCGCCCGAGGTGCCCGACGCCGAGTACGACCGCCTGTTTCGCGAACTGCAGGTGCTGGAGGCAGCGCACCCGGAACTGCTGACCGCCGATTCACCCACCCAGCGCGTGGGCGGAGCCGTGTTGCAGGGCTTCACGCCAGTGCGGCATGCAGTGCCGATGCTCAGCATCCGCACCGAGACCGACACCACCGCCGCTGGCGCCCAGGCTTTTGACGAACGGGTGCGGCGCGAGCTGGACATGCCGCTGGAAGCCACCGATCTGTCGCCAGCGATCGAGTACAGCGCCGAGTTGAAATTCGACGGCCTGGCCATCAACCTGCGCTACGAGCACGGTGTGCTGGTGCAAGCCAGCACGCGCGGTGACGGCGAGACCGGCGAAGACGTGACGCAGAACATCCGCACCATCGGCCAGATTCCGCTGCGGCTGCACCTGTCAACGCCAGACCAGGCACCGGCGCTGCTGGAAGTGCGCGGTGAGGTGTACATGCGCCGCGACGATTTCGACGCGCTGAACGAGCGCCAGCGCGCCAAGGGCGAGAAGACCTACATCAACCCGCGCAACACCGCGGCCGGTGCCGTGCGCCAGCTCGACCCGGCCATCACGGCGCAGCGTCCGCTGTCGTTCTTCGCCTATGGGCTGGGTGCCGTCCAGGGCTGGGGCCAGCCGCCCACACACAGTGCCACTCTCGACGCACTGGCTGCGTTCGGGCTGCCCGTATGTGCCGACCGCACCGTGGCGCAGGGGGCCACCGCGCTGGTGCAGTTCCACGCTGGCATCGCCGCCCGGCGCGACAGTCTGCCCTTCGAAATTGACGGTGTGGTCTACAAGGTCAACAGCGTGGCGCTGCAGCAGCGGCTGGGTTTTGTTTCGCGTGAACCGCGCTGGGCGGTGGCGCACAAGTACCCGGCGCAGGAACAGATGACGCGGCTGAACGACATCGAGATCCAGGTCGGCCGCACCGGCAAGCTGACGCCGGTGGCCAAGCTGGAACCGGTGTTCGTGGGCGGCACCACGGTCAGCAACGCCACGCTGCACAACGTGTTCGAGCTGCGTCGCAAAGGCGTGCGTGTGGGCGACGCCGTGATCGTGCGCCGGGCCGGCGACGTGATACCCGAAGTGGTGGGGCGCGTGGTGGCCACACCGGAGCCACGCCAGCCTTACGTGCCCAACTTCCGGCAGCCCCGCGCATGCCCCATCTGTGGCAGCGAAGTGCTGCGCGAGCGCGGTGGCATGGACCACCGCTGCACCGGGGGCCTGTTCTGTGCCGCGCAACGAAAGCAGGCCATCCTGCACTTCGCCGGCCGCCGTGCCATGGACATCGAGGGCCTGGGCGACAAGCTGGTGGACCAGTTGGTGGATGCCGGCGTCATCCGCACGCTGCCCGACCTGTACCAGCTGGGCCTGAGCAGCCTGGTGGCGCTGGACCGCATGGCCGACAAGAGCGCGGGCAACATCGTCGCCGCCTTGCACAAGAGCAAGCAGACGTCGCTGGCCCGTTTCCTCTACGCGCTGGGCATCCGCCACGTGGGCGAGACGACGGCCAAGGATCTGGCGCGCCACTTCGGCAAGCTCGACGCACTGATGGCCGCCGACGAAGCGGCCTTGTTGCGGGTCGACGACGTGGGCCCGGTGGTGGCGCAGAGCATCCACACCTTCTTTGCGCAGCCACACAACCGCGAGGTGGTTGAGCAGTTGCGCGCGGCAGGCCTCAGCTGGCCCGAAGCGGAGGGAGCCGTGGCCAACCTGGCGCCGCAGCCCTTGGCCGGCAAGACGCTGGTCCTGACCGGCACCTTGCCCACGCTCAGCCGCGATGAAGCCAAGGAGCTGATCGAGGCGGCTGGCGGCAAGGTGTCGGGCTCGGTGTCGAAAAAGACGCACTGGGTCGTGGCCGGTGACGAGGCCGGATCGAAGCTGGACAAGGCACGTGAACTGGGTGTGCCGCTGCTCGACGAGGCAGGCCTGCGGGCGCTGTTGGCCGGTGGCTGAACCCGTGTCGAGCGTGCGCCGTGTCGCCTTGCTGGGTGGTGAATCCAGCGGCAAGACCACGCTGGCCGTCGCACTGGCCGACGCGTTGCACACCATCTGGGTGCCCGAGTACGGCCGCCAGTTGTGGGAACAGCTGCGCCAGACGCTGGACGTGCCGCAGCTGCTGCACGTGGCCCGGCACCAGGTGGAACTGGAAGAGCGCGCCGCCCCGCTGGCGCGCGGCTGGCTCGTGTGCGACACCACGCCACTGACCACGCTGCAGTACTGCCTGCACGACCACAGCCAGGCACCGCCGGCGTTGTACGCGCTGGCACGGCGCCACTACGACCTGCAGGTGTTGTGCCTGCCCGATTTCGGTTTCGTGCAGGACGGCTGCCGACGCGACGATGCCTTTCGCCAGCAGCAGCACGACTGGGCGCTGCAACAACTGGCGGCGCAGGGTGTGCAGCCTGTGGTGGCGCAGGGCACGGTGCAGCAGCGGGTGCAGCAGGTGATCGTGGCGATGCAGCACCTGGAGCGGCCCGCCACGTCCGCAGGCTGATGGCCCATCAGACATTCGGCGCACGAAGCACTATCGCTTGCCAGCCCACACGGGGCATGCTCGAATGCGAGCCCGCACAACCACGGAGACCGTCCCCATGAAGCCGAACCCGATGCACGCCGCCGGCATGCTGGCCGCTGCTGCGTCCAGCTTGTTGCTGGCGGCCCTGCCGGCCCGCGCCGCGTGCCTGACCGACGCCGAAGTGAGTGCGCTTTTTGACGCCTACAACCGCGCCGAGCCTGCGGCCAGCCCCGATGAGCTCAGCACTGCCGATGGCGAGTGCTCGCGTGCCAAGTTCAACCGCATGCTCGGCCTGCAACTGGGTGACCCCGTGGTTCGTGTCAGCAGCGAAGCCATCAACCAGGCGCGTTCGCTGCAGGACTTGATGATGTCGATCGACCAGCTCATCCCGTTCATCGAATTGCCCGACCTGGTGGTGCAGGCGCCGGGCAAGCTCAACGGCGCCGCCATCACCGCCATCAACGTGGGTGCGCGGCTGGGTGTGCCGGGCACGCCGTTGGCCGTGCCGGCCAGACTCTTGCCACCCAAGCCCGACATGGCGGTGGAGGTGGCGTACTGGGGCCTGCCGGGCACGCCCCGGGTGCAGGTGTCGTTCAAATGACGGTGCGCGAGATCCTGAAGATGGGCGACGCGCGGCTGCTGCGCGTGGCACCCCTGGTGCGCGGGTTCGGCACGCTCGAATTGCGCGCGCTGGTGGTGGACCTGTTCGACACCATGGCCGCTGCCAATGGCGCCGGTCTGGCCGCGCCGCAGATCGGTGTCGATCTGCAACTCGTGATCTTCGGCTTTGCGCAGAACCAGCGCTACCCAGAAGCGCCGCCGGTGCCGGCCACCGTGCTGGCCAACCCGGTGATCACGCCACTGGGTGACGAACTGGTCGACGGCTGGGAAGGCTGCCTGTCGGTGCCCGGCCTGCGCGGCCTGGTGCCGCGATACGCCCGCATCCGCTACAGCGGCTTCGATGCCGAGGGGCGGCCCATCGAACGCGAGGCCGACGGCTTCCACGCCCGTGTGGTGCAGCATGAGTGCGACCACCTGATCGGCCGCCTCTATCCCACCCGCATGACCGATCTCACACAGCTGGGCTACACCAGCGTGCTGTTTCCCGATCTGGACCCCGCGGCAGACGACTGACCCAGGCTGCTGCCCGGATGCTTCACAGGCCTTTACAACGGCGCTGTGCACGAAGCCCTGGCGCCGGGCGTTGTGTGCCCATGGCACACATCCGCACCGCACCGCCCGTGGCCGCCCACCGCGCCCGGTTCACCCTGCTGAGCCTGTGGTTCCTGCCGCTGGCGCTGGGCATGTTCATGCTGCTGGTCGCTGGGGCAGCGAGGGCGCAGGACGACCCCCCGGGCCGCGTCGGCCGGCTGGCCAACCTGCAAGGGCAGGTGTGGTGGTTCGACCAGGAAGGCGGGCAGTGGACCGAGGCCGAGCGCAACCGCCCATTGACCAACGGCGACCGCGTTGCCACCGGCGCCGGTGGCCGCGCAGAGTTGCGTGTGGGCTCCAGCGTGCTGCGCCTGGCCGCGGCCACCGAGGTGGAAGTGCTGCGCCTGGACGACGAGCGCATGGCCTGGCAGCTGCACAGTGGCTCGCTGGCACTGCGCCTGCGCAGCCGTGAAGCTGCGCAGGAGACCGAGATCGTCACTGGCGAGGTTCGCCTGCAAGCCGAGCGCGCGGGCCACTACCGCTTCGACCGCATCGACGACACCACGCTGGCCGGTGCCTGGCGCGGCAGCCTGCGTGCCCAGGAGCCCGGCGGTGCTGTCGTCATCGAAGCCGGCCAGCGCCTGGAGCTGTGGCGCGAAAGCAGCCGCTGGTCGGGTGACGGTGCCGCGCTGCGCCAACGCGCCAGTCGTCTGGTCGACGATGAATTTGCGTCATGGGCTCTGGCCGAAGACCGCCAGGACGAACGCAGTGCCGCCTATCGCTACGTGTCGCCCGAGATGACCGGCGCCGAAGACCTGGACCGGCACGGCCGCTGGGAGCAGCACCCCGAGTACGGTGCCCTGTGGATCCCGACCGTGACCGTGGCCGGCTGGGCGCCGTACCGTTACGGCCGCTGGGCCTGGGTGCAGCCCTGGGGCTGGACCTGGGTGGACGATGCACGCTGGGGCTTTGCACCTTTTCACTACGGCCGCTGGGTGAACTGGCGCGGCCGCTGGGGCTGGTGCCCGGGCACCTACGTGGCGCGGCCCGTGTTTGCGCCTGCGCTGGTGGCCTGGGTGGGCGGCCCGCGGCTGGGGGTGTCGGTTTCCATCGGCTTGCCTGCCGTGGCCTGGGTGCCGCTGGCGCCGCGCGAGGTCTTCGTGCCCCATTACCGGCACACACCGGTTTACGGTGGCCGCGTGAATTTGCAGCCGCCGCAGCCGCGCGTGCCGCCGCGCCATGGGCATGGCCTGCCGGCGCAGGCTTACCCGACGGGACCCGTCTCGTACAGCAACCAGGGCGTGCCCGGTGCGGTGACGGTGGTGCCACGTGACGTCCTGCTGCAGCGACAGCCGGTGGCGCGCGCCGTGGTGGACGTGCCGATGACGCCGCAGCGCCCTGGCGCCCACGCGCCGGTGGCGGCGTGGGAAACCGTGGCCCCGCCGACCAGCGACAGGCCGCATCAGCCGGCTGGCGAGAACCGGGCGGCGCCTGATCGCCGCGCGTGGCCCGATCGCCGTACCGATCGCGAGTCGCGTGACCAGGGTCCCGCACGCGAGCAGCGCGACCGCCGCGAACCCCGTGAGCCGGTGGTGGCGCCGGGCTTCGGTGCCGAGCCCTCGCGTCCCGCTCGCGGCTCCGCCGTGCTGCCGCCGACGCAGGCTCCTGCAGGCGCGGGTACCGCGCCACCGGACCACCAGCCCCCGCAGCCCCCGCAGCCCGCGCGGCAGGCCACGCCGCCCCTGGCGCCGGCTGCGCCCGCACCTGCGGTCACCGTCAGTCCCCGCGTTCAGGTGCCGCCAACCGAACCCCAAGCGCCGCGGGACGAAGGGCGCCAGCGCGACGGACGCGGCGCCGATCGCCGCTCTCAGGACATGCCCCGCTGGTCCGACGGTCTGCAGCGCCCCGCGGCCGGTGTTTCCGAATCCAAGCCTGGTGAACCGCAGCGGCCCTCTGACACCGCCCGCGTGCCGCGGCCGTCCGCTGCGGCGCCGACGGGGACGCAACCGGCACTACCAGCACCAGCACCGGCACCGGCACCGGCACCGGCACCGGCACCGTCCGCCATCGGACCTGCCGCTCCAGCGCCAGCGCCTGCTGCTGCACCCAACCGACCGGCGATGGGCCCGCCAGCACCCACTGCAGGTGTCGCGCCGGCGCCCAGACCGGCGCCAACTCCAACGCCGCCGACAGCCGCACCACCAGCGGCTCCTCAGGCGGCTCCCGCCAGGTCGCCAGCAGCTCCGGCGACGGCTCCTGCCACGCGCCCCGAACGCCCGCGTGAACCGGCGGCCGACCGACCGGCCTCCGCCGAAAGGCCCGCGCGCAGCGACCAGACCGAACCGGAAGAAGGCCGCAAGCGGGGCCCGCAGAACCGCGACCGCGAGCGCGAGAACCTGCGCTGAACCGGCGTGCGCTGCGCCCAGCGGCACATCCGCCCGGTCGTCCGTCACGCCGCCGGGGTGCCCGTCAACCCGGCCAGAAGTTTCAGGTCAACGCAACAGCGGCTTGAGCGCCGGCCACACGTTGTCCAGCATGCGCGGGTGGGCCTCGGCCTTGGGGTGGATGCGATCGGCCTGGAACAGCTCGTCAGCGTTGGGCCCGTCTGCCACGCCGGCCAGCAAGAAGGGCACCAGCGCGGCGCCCTCGGCGCGGGCCACGCTGCCAAACAAGGCCACCAGGCTCTCGCTGTAGCTGCGCCCGTAGTTGGGCGGCACGGCAATGCCGGCTATCAGCACGCGCGCGCCGGCGGCCTTGGCAGCGCGCGCCATCACGGCCAGATTCTCTTCGGTCATCTTCAGCGGCAAGCCGCGCAGCGCGTCGTTGCCGCCGAGCTCGATCACCACCACCCGTGGCTGGTGTTGCGCCAGCAGCGCCGGCAGGCGCGAACGCCCACCCGACGTGGTGTCGCCGCTGATGCTGGCGTTCACCACCTGCCAGGCCAGCTTGTCGCGCGCGAGGCGCTTGTCCAGCAGCGCCACCCAGCCGCTGCCCCGCGCCAGGCCGTATTCGGCCGACAGGCTGTCGCCCACCACCAGCAGGCGGGGCGGCAGGCCCTTGCCCGGTGCGCCCTGCGTGGCGCCTGCAGCAGGGCTGACGGCCGTCGCGCTCGCCAGGCCCTGGCCGAGAGAGGCCATGGGCGCGCACGCCCACAGCGACAGCGCCATGCGGCTACAGTGCGAACCCCACGCACGCCGCGTCAACTCGACTGGATCGATGTCCGAAGCCCTCATTGAAGTGTTGAATGTCACCAAGCAGGTGGCCGATTCCACCGGGTCGCTGACCATTCTCCACGAGATCAGTTTTGAACTGCAGGCGCGGCAATCAGCGGCCATCGTTGGGGCCTCCGGCTCGGGCAAGAGCACCTTGTTGTCGATCCTGGCCGGGCTGGATACCCCCAGCAGCGGCACGGTCAAGATCGCCGGTACCGACCTCTTTGCCATGGATGAGGACGCACGCGCGGCGCTGCGTGCAGAGCAATTGGGTTTTGTGTTCCAGAGCTTCCAGCTGCTGGGCAACCTGACGGCGCTGGAAAACGTGATGTTGCCGCTGGAGCTGATGGGCCGCCACGACGCCCGTGCTGCGGCCACCGAGATGCTGGCCCGCGTGGGATTGTCGGAACGGCTGCGCCACTACCCCAAGGTGCTGTCGGGCGGCGAACAGCAACGTGTCGCGCTGGCGCGAGCCTTCGTGGTGCAGCCCGCGGTGCTGCTGGCCGACGAGCCGACGGGCAGTCTGGACTTTGCCACCGGCGAAAAGGTGATGGCCCTGATGTTCGACCTGAACCGCGAAGCCGGCACGACGCTGGTGATGGTGACGCACGACCGCAGCATCGCCGCGCGTTGTGATCGTCAGTTGCACATCGAGGCGGGGCGCTTGCTTCCCGCCTGAGATCGACGAGGGCGGCCTGCGGCCCTTGGCTATCTGCCGCGGAACCAGTCTTCGAGCACGGCACGCGCGTGCACGCTTTCGGCAGGCCTCTCGTGCGCGCGTCGCGTGGGCGTGCCGGCGGTGATCCACGCCACCAGGTGTTCACCGGGGTCGCAGAAGGCGCTTTGAAGTTCGGCGTCGCGGATGGACGCGCCACTCAGCACCTTGGCGCCAAAACCCTGCAGGTGCAGCGCGTTGATGAAGTTCATCAACGCCGCGCCCGCAGCCAGCCACTGCTCATGCTCTGGCGCGTCGGCCAAGCCCTGCTGCACGCGCACCAGCAAGGCCACCAGCGCCGGGCCGTTGTGTGCGCGTTGCCTTGCTGCGACGGTGGCGGCGTCGTCCAGGCCGCGGTGACGCGCGGCCCGTTCGAACAGCGCCGCCAGTGCATCGCGCTGCCCGTCGGCCACACGCACGAAGCGGAAAGGGCGCAACTGCAGATGGTCGGGTGCGCGGCTGGCCAGCGCAGCCGCTTGCGCCAGTTCGTCGGCGTTCGGGGCCGGCAGGCTCAGGTGCTTGGGGCCGATGGAATGGCGCCGGGACAGCCAGTCCAGCGCCGCAGCGGCGGTTGAACGATCGGCGGCAGCAGCGGGCTCCGTAGGGGTGGGGTGCTCGGTCATGGCCGCGCATTGTTGGCCAGGCGCAGCCGCTGCGACGGCCATGGGTGCGACCACCCGCACGCCGTGCAGCCCGCGTCGCGGGACCACCCCTTCATCGGCCGCCCGAGCGCCCGGCCCGTGCCCGGCAGATGATGCGAAAACCCATCAGTGCAACACCAGCAGTGGCAGCTTGCTGCCGGCCAGCACCGCCTTGGTCTGCGAACCGAAGAGAAACTCGCCAAACGCGCCGCGGCCATGCGTGACCATCACGATCAGGTCGCAGGCGTGCGACTCGGCCGCGTCGATGATGGCCCTGTCCACGCGCGGCACCTGGTCGAACACGCCCTCGAAAGGCACGTCCGCCGCCAGCGCGGCCGCTTCAAAGCGTTCCAGCACCGGCTTGGCGTGTGCCGACGCCATGGCCTCGTGGGCCAGGATCTCTTCGTCCATCAGCGCCTTGGTGCGGGGGCTGCTGGGAAGGGGTGCCAGCGGTTCGGCCACGAAGCCGACGATGGATGCACCCAACTGCGCGGCCAGACCGATGCTGGCCTCGATCGCCCGGTCGCTCAGTTCGGTGCCATCCACCGGCACCAGCAGGCGTTTGAACTGCATGTTGTTTCTCCTTCGCTACGAACGGGTTGGGAACGGCGGGCCGGGTTGGGCGCGTCTGTCCATCGTGTCATGCCGCCACGGCCGCGATGGTGACTTCGGGTGGCGTGCCCAGCGCCATGCCGGGCGACATCAGGCGCTGCAGCAGCTGCGCCACGGTGCCGATGGCAGAGCCGAATGGCAACGCGCCGGCACCGCGGAAGAACAGGCCTTTGGCGACGTCGCCGCGCAGTGCGGCGGCAAGCTGCTTGTCGATGCAGAACTGGCCCCAGCCGGCCGTGCCATCGCGCAGCCCGCATTGCGCCAGGCAGTCGAACGACATCACGCAGCGCGGTTTCTTGTGCGCGGTGGACTGCAAGCGGGGTTCGGCCTTCAAATAGTTGCGCAACCAGGGCGTGAGCACGGCACGCGCGGGCAGGCCCGCCACGCTGGTGAGTTCCACCACTTCGTCTTCCCCGGCTTGTGCCAACACCTGCTTGAAGGCCGGATGCGCGTCGCACTCTTCGGTGGCCACAAACGGCGTGCCCAGTTGCACGGCAGCGGCACCCAGCGATTGCAGGCGTTGGATGTCTTCAAAGCTGCGCACACCGCCCGCGGCGATCAGGGGCAGTTCACGCTCGATACCGGCGCTGCGCAGGAAGGCCAGCGTCTCGGGAATGACGCGTTCGAAGTCGAAGCGCGGATCGTGCAGGTCGGCGATGCGCGCGGCGCCCAGATGGCCACCGGCCCAGCGGGGATGCTCGATGACGATCGCATCGGGCAGACGCTTCTTGCGTTCCCACTTCTTGACCAGCAGCGACACGCCTCGTGAATCGGACAGGATGGGTACCAGCAGCGTCTGCGGGTGGTCGCGCGCCAGATCGGGCAGGTCCAGCGGCAGGCCCGCGCCCACCACCACTGCATCGATGCCGCATTCCAGCGCGGTCTGCACCGAGCTGGCGTAGTCGCTCACCGCGCGCATCACGTTCACCGCCAGCAGGCCGCGGCCGCCGGCAAGCTGGCGTGCCAGGGCTATTTCGCGGCGCAGCGCCTCCACGTTGGCCGCATTGATGACCGCCTTCAACTCGGCGCCGGGAGGCATGCCCGATGAACGATCCATCAGATCAGCGTGGTGTCGCCGCAGGTCAACCGACGAGATCGTGCCCATCGCCCCGTGCGACGCCACGCTGCCAGCGAGCCTGTGCGCCGACACGCCCACACCCATGCCCCCTTGCACGATCGGTAGCAAGGTGCGCCCACCCAGCTGCAAGGCGCGCAGGCCGCAGCGGGTCAGTTGTGCGAGCCACGGGGGGGCTGGTGATGCAGTCATGTTCCGGGTCTGCGAGGCTGATTTGGGCAGTGGTGTAAAGGGAGTCGCGGCTTCGGGCTCGACGACCATGAAACGGGCCCCGTGGGGACCCGTGAGGGCAGGTGGCGCAAGGTACGCCAACCACGGTGGCGCTTCCATGATCTGCCTCAAGCCTTCTGCAACCGCCGGGCGGCTTGGCGGTGGCGCGCAGGTTCAGGGCTGGAGTGGCGCGTCCAGGCGGCGCTTGCTGCTTCACTGCGCGCGTCGGTGGTGGTGGCGAGGGTGGTGGTGGCGAGGGTGGTGGTGGCGAGGGTGATGGTGGTGGTGGTGGTGGTGGTGG
>JANOZF010000177.1:0-5170 GCA_031429255.1 Rubrivivax sp. | reverse complement strand
ATCGGTCAAGGACCGATGCCGGCGTGACTGAGCGCCGACGAGGCCAGGCATAGCGGTGGCGGCGGCCAGGTGCGCATCGACACCGTGGTGCGCGGGTCCACCTTGAACAGCGCGTGCAAGCGGTCGATCTGCTGCAGCGCCGCCGTCGCACCGGCCTGCGCCAGAGCCTGCCGGTTGGCCAGCGTCACCTCGGCCACCGGTGGCAGCGATGGCGTGAGCACCAGATCGGCGGCCGCGCGGTCAAGCACGGCGAGGTTGCGCGCCATCACCATGCCGGCGTGGAACACCGAGTCGACGATGCCGTCGGGTACGACCGGCTCGGCATGGAAGGTGGTGTCGACGGCGATCACGATCTGCGCACCCAGGGCCCGCGCCACCCGCACCGGCAGCGGCGCACCCAGGCCGCCGTCAACATAGGCCGTTACACCGATGCGCACCGGGGCCAGCGCGCCAGGCAGTGCCGATGACGCAACGATGGCGCGCGCCGCGTCACCGCTGCCAAACAGCATCACACAGCCCGACTGACGCGCCGTGGCCACGGCCACGAAGCGCATCGGAAAGTCCTGCAGCCGGCGCTGCGCCAGCCGCGCCGTCACAAAGGCTTCAAGCCCCGCACTGCGCTGTGCCGGCGACACGAAGAAGCTGCCCCAGGGATCAAGCTGGGTTGGCAACGGCAGGGTTTCGAGCGCTTCGATGCTCACCCCTGAGGCGTAGGCGCCGCCGATGATGGCGCCCACGCTGGTGCCCACCACCAGATCGGGCCGCAGGCCGTGCGCGTGCAGCACCCGCAGCACACCCAGGTGCGCCAGGCCGCGCAGGCCGCCGCCCGACAGCACCAGCGCCACGCGCACCGGGCTTTGCATATCGAGCGGCTGAGGCTCATCGTGCAGCGCCAGCGCGCGCGGCGGCGGCGCCAGGCAGCCGCTGAGCAAGGACAGCATCAGTCCCCAGGCCCAAGCCCGGAACCAACCGAGGCTGCGGGCGGCGGCGGCTTTCATCAACGCAGCTCTGGCTTGGCGGCCGTGCGCGGGGGCGTCACCAGAAAGACGCGACTCATGCCGCCGTCGGACAGCCGGTTGACCACGCTGGCAGCCAGCCGCAGGTCGGCCCCCGAGACAAATACCGGCGCGCTGGCAGGCAGGTTGTGGGCCGCCTGCATGCCATAGGCGATGTATACCGCCAAGTCGGCGCCCTCAGTGCCACAGCACTCCACGGGAACCCAGACGACGTCGCCGCGCAGTTGGCGCTCCAGCTGCAGGGCTTGCTCGTGCTGGGCGTAAAGACCATTTCGCGTGCGGGCGCCATAGTCCGCCGGCACACTGTCTAGCTCGGCCACCAGCACCGAACCGTCTTTGGCCAGCAGCGGCCTGACTGCATTAGCCTCTGTGCGGCTGACGGACGCGGCCCCGGTGTCACTGCTGTTGTCACCGCAGGCGGCAAGCGTCAGCACCAGCACCATCACTATGAACGGCACCGCTGCGCTGAGGCTGGAGGAGGCCGCGCCGTCCTTCTGCCACTTGCGGACTGTGAACGCTTGTTTGGACGCTTTCATGAGGGGCTCTCCTGGTTAAACAGAGTCCGGACTGCACGACGATCGGCAGACCGGGCACCACCTGCCGGTGCTGGCCAACGGTGCCAACCCACAGTAGGCTTCGCAGGGTGCCTGCGCATCCACCAGAGGTGCTGCAGCTCTCGTACCTTTGGCTCGTACCGAAGTCGGAGGCGCCGGGCGCCTGAACGGCCTACAGTGACAGCCATGCACACCGAAGCCCCGATGCAGGTCCTGATGGTCGACGACCACATGATGTTTCTGCAGGGGCTGAAGAACCTGCTCAGCGTGCTGGCGCCTGCTTTGTGTGTGGACACCAGCACCGATCTGTCGCAGGCGCTGCAGTTGGTCAAGCTGTCGGCCTATGAGCTGGTGCTGCTCGACTGGCATCTGGCCGACTGCGACGGCCAGGCTTCGATACGCCGCTTGCGCGACGCCGGCTGCGCGGCGCGCATCGTGGTGCTTTCGGGTGAAACCGGCGGCGCGCTGATCCGCAGCACCGTGGAGTTGGGCGCGGCTGGTTTTATCCCCAAGACCTACAGCTCCGAGATGATGCTCGCGGCCTTGGGCAAGGTTCTGGCTGGGCAACTCTTCCTGCCCGCCGAGGCTGTGCACGGGTCGGGCGCAAACGCCGGTGCGGTGGGCGCGGTGGCAGGCGAGCAGCGGTTGGCCGGCCTCACGCCACGCCAGGTCGATGCCTACCGCGCGGCGGTGCGCGGCCTGCCCAACAAGCTGATTGGGCGCGAACTCGGCATCGCGGAATCCACCGTCAAGAGCCACCTGACGGCGGTGTTTGCGGCACTCGGTGTGCGCAACCGGACCGAGGCGGCCTATCAGGCTTCACGCGATGGCATCCACATCGGCTGAGGCCCGCGTCGCCGAACGGACCGACGCCCGCTGCCTGGCGCACATGCTGCTGTGGCTGCGGCGCACCGCACTGATGCTGCCCACGGGCCTGCTGTGGACCTACCTGGCCACACGCGCGGGTGCGGGTTGGTGGGCGGCAGCCTGGTTCGCGCTCTGGCTGGCCGTTCAAGTTCAGGCCTATCGCCTGGCGGGGCGTTTGCTGGCGGACGTGACGCTGCCCGCCCGCGATGGCCTGGCCCGCGCAACGCGCGTGTTCTGGATGGCGGGCCTTGTGCACGCGGCGCTGCTGCCGATCTTCTTCATGGGCAGCGACGAGTCCATCAAGCTGGCGATCACGCTGCTCACACTCTTTGTCGCCGGGCCGGTGGTGATCTCGGCTTCAGGCATGCCGTGGGCCTACGCCGGCGTTGCGCTGCCGACGGCCAGCATGCTCGTGGCCGGGTGGCTGTGGCATGGCGGTGCAATGGGCTATGCGATCGCGTTCATGTGTGCCGCCTCGCTGTTGCTTGCGTTTGCGGCCGTGTGCCAGCAACGCCGTTCCTGGCAGGAACTGGTTCAACTGCTCGACGACAACGAAGTCCTGGCCGCTTCGCTGAAGGCCGAACGCGACCGTGCAGATGCGGCCAGCGCATCCAAGACCCGCTTCTTCGCCGCCGCCAGCCACGACCTGCGCCAGCCCTTGCATGCCCTGTCCATCAATGCCACCACGCTCGGTCTGGTGGCGCAACGGTCGGGCGACCCGCTGCTGCAGGAGTTGAGCCAAGGCATCGGCAGCGCCTTGCGCCAAAGCCGCAGCTTGCTCGATGGCCTGCTGGACATCTCGCGCCTCGACGCCCACGCCGTTCAGACGCATTCACTGCCACACGACATCGGCACCGTGCTTGAGGCCGTGCGCGACGAGTACGCCGCGCTGGCCGCGCAACGGGGCTTGTCGCTGAAGGTCGAGGTGGCCACACCGCCGCCCTGGGTGCTGACCGATGCCGACCAGTTGCTGCGCATCCTGGGCAACCTGGTCGACAACGCGCTGAAGTTCACGCGCGAAGGCGGTGTCGTGTTGTCGGCGCGCGGCGTGGCAGCGGGCCGCGTGCGGGTCTGCGTCAGCGACACCGGGCCGGGCATTGCGCCGGCCGACCGCGAGCGGGTGTTCGAGGAGTTCTACCAGGCCGGCAATGCCTCACGCAACCGCTCGCAGGGCCTCGGTCTGGGTCTGGCAATCGTCAAGCGCACGGCGGCGCTGCTGGACATCCCCATCCAGCTGATCTGCGAACCCGGGCCCGGCGCCCGCTTCGAGTTGAGCCTGGCTGCCGCAGCACCGGCGGTGCACCCGCCGTCGCCGCCAAGTGATCTGGGCGCTGGCAAGGCGCTGACGGTCCTGCTGGTTGACGACGAACCCGAAGTGCTGCAGTCGCTGTGCACCTACCTGCGTCAGATCGGCTGGTCTGCGCGTGGCGTGGCCAATGGCGCAGAGGCCGAACAGGCGCTGGCGCAAGGCTTTGCGGCCGACGTGCTGGTGCTCGACTACCGCTTGCGCGACGAGACCGGCGCCGACGTCATTGCCAGGCTGCGCGGGGGCCGAAGTGAATGCGCCAACCTGCCCGTGGTCATCGTGACGGGCGACACTGCGGCGCAGCGATTGCGCGACTTGTCGGGGCTTGCCGTCACGGTGCTGCACAAGCCGGTCGATGGCGAAAGGCTGGCGCGCGCGCTGGTCGATGCGGTGGCGCGATGACTGAAGCGGCCGTGATGAAACACGCCGTGGTGATCGGCGCCGGGATGGCCGGTTTGACGGCTGCGCGCGCGCTGGCCGCGCACTTCGAGCAGGTCACCGTGCTGGAACGTGACCGCCTTGCGGACGCGGCGGCACAGCGCCCCGGCACGCCGCAGGCGCTGCATGTGCATGGGCTGCTGGCGGGTGGGCTGAACGCGCTGACCGAGCTGTTCCCGGGCTTTGAAGACGACCTCGCGCGCGCCGGTGCCGTGCCGCTGCGCGGCGGCCTGGACATTCGCGTCGAGCGGCCGGGGTTCGACCCCTTCCCGATGCGTGATCTGGGCGTGCTGACCTATGCCGTCTCGCGGCCGGCGATCGAATTCATCGTGCGCCAGCGTGTGCTGCAGCAGGCCAACGTCAGGCTGCAGGCAGAGTCTCGCGTCACCGAACTTGCGGCCAGCGCCGATGGCGCATCGGTCGTCGGCGTGCGCTGCGAGGGTGCCGACGGGAGCGCCCGCATGCTGCCGGCCGATCTGGTTGTCGATGCCTCGGGGCGCGGTGCGCCCACGCTCAAGCTGATTCAAACCCTGGGGTACACGGCACCGGAGAACACCGCCATTGGCGTGGACATCGGCTATGCCACCGCCACCTACGAGATTCCCGCAGACGCGGGTCGCGGCTGGTTGGGTGTGATGACGTTCCCGAAGGCGCCACAAAGCAGCCGTGGTGCGTTGATGCTGCCGCAAGAGGGCAGTCGCTGGATGGTGAGCCTGGGCGGCCGGGGTGCGGACAAACCGCCGGGTGATGAGGCCGGTTTTCTAGACTATGCGCGGCAGTTGCGCACGCCCACGATCTACAACGCCATTCGGGGCGCCAGGCGTGTCGGCGCGATCTCGCGTTTTGTGTTCCCACAAAGCCTGCGGCGGCACTTCGAGCGGGTTCAGAACTTTCCGCGCGGACTGCTGCCCTTCGGTGATGCGGTCTGCGTTTTCAATCCGATCTACGGTCAAGGCATGAGCGTGGCGGCACAGGAGGCGGTCTTGCTG
>JANOZF010000176.1:0-12978 GCA_031429255.1 Rubrivivax sp. | reverse complement strand
TTGCCGCGCCCACCTTCTTCGGCATGAGCGCTGTTGTATCCCGAGCGCTGCCCCGTACGGCCGGCGTACCGCCGAAGTCACAACCACACCCTGATCCGCGTCGACCACGTTGGCATTGCGCCCTCGCCATCGGCTGCGCCTTCCCGGGCGCCCAGCCGGGCGCCCGGGCAGGCGCAATCCCTCCAACTCTCACCGGTGGATCAGCTCAAGATCAAATCCGCCACCTCACCAGCGAATAGACGCGGTTGCTGACCAGCGTTCACAAGCGAGGGCGAGATGCCTGCGGTCAACGCCACCACGGTCAGCACTGCCTGTCCGTCGCCGGCTTCGCAACGCACGCGCAGCGCGGCAGTCTGGACGGTCAGCTCGCAGGACGCCATCGCGGCACGGTGAACCACCCCCTGTCGTTCGCGCGCATCGGCATAGGCCAGCCGTTGCCGGATCTGGGTGGCGATCCGATCGGCAGGTTCGAGCTGCGGGCAGGGCTGCGCCTGCCCAACGGGCATGACGGCAGGCTCGGCGACCTCGGGCTTGAAAAGTTCGAGTTCCAGTTGGGACCATTGCATGGCAGACCTCCAGCGGTGGGCAGCCCCAGCGCATGGGTGAAGGAAACCGGTCGGATTTGGGCTGCCGTAACGGCAGCGCGGTGCGCGCGCAAGGGCGCAGCAGGTTTCGGCGGGTAGCAGCGCATCGCAGTGGCGCGCCACTCTTCGGATCCGGTCCTGTGGGCGGGATCCGTGAGGGTCTCAATTCCGCCGCAAGAACTGGCCTGCGCGGCGATGCCGGTACGGGCCCGGCGATTCCAGTGCTTGCCAATTTCGGGCCAGCTGCGGCGGAAGTTAGCCCAAGGGTCGGATGGCGTCAAGCCGAATGGCGTTGAGTGGCGTAGTGCGGTGTTTGAGTTGGCGGCGGTTTTGGAGGCAGTGATGTGACATGGCCGCGGTCGATCGACTTCATGCGGCGGCAAGCGTCACAAATCGGCATCGGCAAAAGTCTCGACGAATCAGGAACTTGGCGAAGCCCACGCCCAAAGACGCCATGCAAAGCCGATTGAGGACAGTGCACCTACACGCTGAAAGATGTGGTCTCATAACCCAGGTCGCAAGTTCAAATCTTGCCCCCGCAACCACAAAATATATAACAAAAACAATAACTTAGAACCGAATATGCGCCGCCCCGAAAGGGCGGCGTTTTGCTTTGTACCGAGGCAGGGCTTACGAGGTTGGTGCCGTCCGAAGACCATGGGACGGGCGGCAGCGACTGTTCCCACCCCTGCGGGACCGGTGCCGGTGCCGGTGCCGGTGCCGCTGCCATGCGCAGCGCTAAGCCTCGGCATTTGTGAGGCTACGGAGGCCGGCTTCCCCTTGCCACGGCCAGCAACGCCGCCAACTTCGCATGGCCACGCTGCTGCGCATGGGCGAGGGCGCGCACCCCCTGCGCGTCGGACTTGTCAGGTTGGGCGCCATGCGCCAACAGCAGGCGCACGATCTTGGTTTGTGCCGCACCACCGTCACCCAGGATCACCACTTCGAGCAGCGCGGTCCAGCCCAGACGGTTGAAATGGTCCACGTCGATGCGGCTGGTCTGCAGCAACAGTCGCACCGTCTCGACATGCCCATAGTGGCAGGCTGGAATCAACGCTGTGCCGCCGTAGCGATTGAGCCGATGGTAGTTGGGGCGGCTTGGGCTGCCGCTGGGTGGGCTCAGCATCTCGGCGAGCATGGCGGTGCGGCCGCGCGCGCCGGCCAGCAGGAAAGGGCTGTCGCTGATCTCGTCCTGCACGTTGATGTCGGCGCCACGGCGTGTCAGCACCTGCGCCGCAGCGTCATGCCCGTCCTTCACTGCCACCAAAAGTGGCGTGCGGCCGCGCAGGTCGCGTGTGTCGATGCGGGCTCCGTCGTCCAGTGCGCGTACCAGCGCCTAGGCGTCGCCATGCTCGGCCGCGTCGACCAGTTCTGGCTCGGCCTCACCGTCGGGCCAGACCAGGCGGGCCACCCCTGCGCGCGACGCTGCGCGCTGGCAGCCGTCACAAGCGCGGCCACTGCCCACCAGCACGAGACCACCGAGGTCATGGCGCTGCAAAGCGCGCTGGGCGGCCAGCAGCGCCTGGCGCTCGGCATGGGCTTCAGGGTCGCCCAATGCGACGACGCGGCGGGGCGCCTCGGCCACGATGAGGCCTTGTTCGTCGGCCACCACGGCGCCATAGGCCTGGTCACCACTGCGCACCGACTCATCGCGCAGAAACCGGGCTCGCACCAGGGCGCGCTGCCCACGGGACGAGGCCCAGGCCACAGGCGCGCTGGCCAGCAGAGCAGCGCTGGCGATCCAGCGACGGCGTTGCATCGATGAATTGTGCAGCGCTGTGCCGCTGCTGTCTCCATGCTCGACGCCCCGCGTCCTCTATCGAGTGCCCGCCTGACGATCCATGTTTACCCCGAGTTTTCCGGGCGGTGGAAGAAAGCTTTACGCCAGTGCGCTATCTAGGGGTGTGGTGGAAGCCTAGAGTTCCGCTGTGACCTCGTGGCCCCACGAATCCGTGTGTGCGCGCATTGCCAGTGGCCGCTGCATACCCGCGGGCAGCCCGGCGGCGGGCATGCCGCGGGTTGGCTGACCAGCCCCGGCGTGTTGCGTGAACCGAGGGGTCGCCTGCGGCCTGGACCACCAGCTTCTCTGCACCCAACCCAAACCCGCCCCATGACCCTGAACCTGCAAGACGAACTGCATATCCGCCGGCTGCTGGAGCGCTGGGCGGTTTGGCGCGATGCCGGCGACTGGGAACGGTTTGCCACCGTCTGGCATCCGGATGGCGTGATGATGGCCACCTGGTTCCAGGGCCCCTATGCCGATTTCATCCGCGTCACGCAGGAGGGCTGGGCCAAGGGCGTGAGCATCCTGCACTTCCTCGGCGGGTCGGCCATCGAGGTGGCAGGCGACCGCGCCATTGCGCAGACCAAGATGACGATTTCGCAGCGCGGGTTGGTGGAAGGTGTGCCCTGCGATGTGGTGTGCACCGGCCGCTTCTACGACTTTGTCGTGCGTGAGGGCGGCGAGTGGAAGTTGCTTCACCGCCAGCCCATCTACGAAAAAGACCGCATCGACCCCATCGACCCAGCCGCCACGCTGGCGCTGGACGCCACGGCGTTGGCCGCATTCCCCGAAGGCTATCGGCACCTGGCATACATTCAGACGCGCATTGGCTACACCGTGAAGATGGACATGCCCATGCTCAAGGGCCAGGTGGTTGAAGAGCTGTACCGCCGCGGCGCGCGCTGGCT
Organism: Rubrivivax sp.; assembly: GCA_031429255.1. GTDB lineage: Bacteria > Pseudomonadota > Gammaproteobacteria > Burkholderiales > Burkholderiaceae_C > Rubrivivax. The sequence goes on along the minus strand of JANOZF010000176.1, from coordinate 9,703 downwards.
GGCCGGCGGTGTGCTGGAGCGCTGAACATGTACATCACACAAGATCTGGATTCTCAGGTTTCACCACTGGCAAGCTCGGCGCGCACCCGCCGTGAGCTCCTGTTGGGCGGCCTGGCCCTCGGGTTGCTGCCCAGCGCCAGGGCGCAGGCTGACTTCCCCAACAAGGCGCTGAAGCTCATCGTGCCGCAACCCCCCGGGGGCGGTTTCGATTTTGTCGCGCGCACGCTGGCCGAGCAGATGGCCAAGGGGCTGGGGCAGAGCGTGGTGGTGGAAAACCGGCCCGGCTCAGGCACGCTGGTGGGCACCGACGCTGCGGCCAAGTCAGCCCCCGATGGCTACACGCTGCTGGTGGGCTCGGTGTCGAACCTGGTGCTCAACAGCGGCCTGTATCCCACGCTGCCTTACGAACCCGTGCGCGACTTTGAACCTTTGGGCAACGCGGTGGCTTACAGCTACACGCTGATGGGCCGTAAGGACCTGGCGGTCTCGTCGCTGGCAGATCTGATAGCCCAGGCAAGAGCCAAGCCCAAGGCTTTCACCTATGCCTCGGCAGGCAACGGCTCGGGCCAGCACGTGATTGCGGCGGCGCTGTGGCACCAGGCCGGTGTTGAGCTGCTGCACGTGCCCTACCGCGGCGCGCAGGCGGCCTACCAGGACCTGCTGGGCGGCCGTGTGGACGTGTTCTTCGATCTCGCGCCCACAGCGCGCGGCCAGATCAACGGCGGCACGGTGAAGGGGCTGGCCACCTCGGGTGCGCAACGCAACGCGATGCACGCCGATCTGCCCACGCTGCGCGAAAGCGGCGTCGAGCTCGACCTGGAGTCCTGGTTCGGCCTTTTTGCGCCGGCCCGCACACCACCGCCCGTGCTGGCGCGCTTGCGCGCCGAAGTGCACCGCGTGGCGGCTTTGCCAGAGGTGAAGGACGTGTTCACTAAGGCCGGTGGCAGGCCCTTGCCGCTGAATGCCGAAGAGTCACGTGCCTTGCTGGCGCGAGACCTCGAACGCTGGACCCGGCTGGTACGTGCGGCGGGGATCAAGGCTGAATGAATCTGACCCCACAGTGAGCAAGCAATGACGACGACAAGCATCGGATGGATCGGCCTGGGCCGCATGGGCGAGGCCATGGTGAAGAAGCTCACCGCTGCGGGGCACGCCGTGAAGGTGTGGAACCGCACGCGCGCCAAGGCGTTGCCACTGATGGAATATGGCGCCACGGTGGTTGACAGCAAGCTCGACCTGGCGGGCTGCGACGTGGTGTTCACGATGGTGTCCACCACCGACGACTTGAAGGCGGTGCTCTTTGGCGAAGGCGGCCTGGTCACCGGTGCGCAGCGCCCGCGCATGGTGGTCGACAGTTCGTCCATTTCGCAGGAAGGTTCGGCCGACGTTCGCCGCCAGCTGGAAGCCCTGTGCATCACCTACCTGTGTGCGCCGGTATCGGGCAACGCCAAGGTCGCCAAGGCGGGCAAGCTGCTGATCGTGGGCTCCGGGCCGAAGGCGGCCTACGACGAGGTGCAGCCGCTGTTGCAGGCCATGGGCCGCAAGGTGATGTGGGTGGGCGAGGGCGAGTTGGCGCGGGTCTGGAAGATTGCCCACAACACGATGTTCGGTGTCGTCATCCAGAGCCTGTGCGAGATCACCGTGCTGGCTGAAAAGGCCGGCATCCCGCGCCATGTGTTTCTGCAGAGCATCAACGATTCGGTGCTGGGCAGCATGTACACGCGCTACAAGTCGCCGGTGCTGACCAACCTGACCTTCGAGCAGGTGACCTTCACGCCCAAGCTGCTGCTGAAGGACATGGACCTGGGGCTGGGCGCGGCCAAGGCGCACGGCGTGGCCATGCCCAGCGCGGCCGCCACGCGCGAGTCGATTTCAAGGCTGGTGGGGCGTGGGCACGACGATGTGGACTTTGCGATCTTGCTGCAGGAAATGGCGGCCGATGCGGGGTTGAAGCTGGTGTCCGAGAACGTGAAGGTGGATGACGGGTTGGCGGGGTGAGTGGGGCTGTGCTCGGAATGCGCGTTGATTGTGATGCGGTGGCATGGCTGATGAACTTGCGCGCGAGGATTGGCGCGAGATCGCGCCGGCGGGGCGCTCTGCTCCGCTCATGTCCTCCTTCATCGGCCGTTGGCCGATGAATTCCCCCTTTACTTCGCTGCGCAGAGCGCCCCGCCGGCCCGATCCGATGCAGCCCTTGTGCTCCGACAGCTTGGTCCCGAGTTGCAGGGCGGGTTCTGGTTTCTTCGCACGCCATCCGGGTGGCAAGCACAGGGGCCAGGGTGCCCGGCGCAGCGAAGTAAAGGAGGAATTCGTCGGCCGCAGGCCGGCGAAGGGGGACATGAGCGGAGCCGGGCACCCTGGCCCCCGTGCTCGCGCTAAGGCAGGAACGCACACACCATGACCACCGAGACCCTCATACAAAACGCCACGGTCATCACGATGGACACGCAGGGTGTCATGCCCAAGGCGGACATCCTCATCACCAATGACCAGATCACGGAAATCGCGAGTCACCTAAGTGCAGCTGACGCCGAAACCATCGACGCTACCGGCTGCATCGTCATCCCGGGCCTGATCAACGCCCACATGCACACTTGGCAGACGGCGCTGCGTGGCGTGGCGGCGAACTGGACGTTGCCAGAGTACTTCAAGAAGATGCACGCCGGGCTGGCCACGGCCTTTCTGCCTGAAGACCTTTACGTCGCCACGCTGGTGGGTGCGCTGAACCAGCTGAACTGCGGCACCACCACGCTGGCCGACTGGTGCCACAACAACCGCACACCCGAACACAACGACGCGGCAGTGGCGGGGCTGCTGGAATCGGGCATCCGTGCGGCCTTCTTTCACGGCACCCCCAAGCCTGACCCCAAGCCTGGCGAGACGCCATTCTGGGAAGTCCCGCACCCGCGCGCCGAGCTTGAACGCCTGCTGAAGAAACACCAGGGCAACCCTTTGCTCAGCGTGCATGCCGCCGTGCTGGGCCCGCACTACTCCACGCTGGACGTGGCGCTGCATGACTTCCGCATGGCGCGCGAACTGAACGTCATCGCGTCGTTGCATCAAGGCGGCGGGCCGGCGCGCACGCCCGATGGGTGGCAGGTGCTGGAGGCGCAGGGCCTGCTGGGCGATCACGTGAACATCGTGCACGGCCACGCGTTGGACGACGAGCAATTGCAGCGCTTCTGTGCTCTGGGCATCAGCTTTTCGGCTGCCGCTGAAAGCGAGATGTCGCAGGGCCATGGCCACCCGCTCACAGGGCGCTTGCGCAAGCTCGGCAAGGCGCCTTCGCTGGGCGTGGACCTGGAATCGGTGTTGAGTGGCGACATGTTGACGCAGGCGCGTGTTGCCTTGGGCATCCAGCGCAGCCTGGACAACGTGGCGCACCGCGAAACAGCCGGCGCCATCCCGGCGACGACCACCATCCCCGCCCTCGAGGCGCTGTCGTGGGTGACCGTGGAAGGCGCACGCATGCTGGGCCAACTGCACCGCATCGGCAGCCTGAAGGCCGGCAAGCAGGCCGACCTTGTGCTGATACGCGCCGACACGCTGAACATGCAGCCCTTGCACGACGCCGTGGCCAGCGTGGTGTTCCAGGCCTCGTTGGCCAACATCGACAGCGTGATGGTGGCTGGCCGCTGGAAGAAGCGCAAAGGCCAGCTGACGGGCGTGGACCTGGCGCCCAAGCTGTCAGCGCTGAACGCATCGGGCCGCAAGATCGTGGGCGCGCTGGGCCTGGCCTGAGCATCGACACCATTGCATTCCAACAAGGAGACCCCCATGAAGAACCTGTTCACCGCGTTCGTGCTGACGGCGTTTGCCACCGGCGCCTGCGCCCAAGCCTTCCCGAGCAAACCGGTGAAACTGGTGGTGCCATTCAGCGCCGGCAGCGGCACCGACATCGCCGCGCGTGCTGTCGGCGAGGCCATGGCCAAGGGCCTGGGCCAGCCGGTGGTCATCGAAAACAAGCCCGGTGCCGGCGGCACCATCGCGGCAGCGCAGGTGGCGCGCGGCGAAGCCGATGGCCACACGGTGCTGGTGCCTTCGTCGGGCCACGCGGTGAACCCGTCGATCTACCCCGCGTTGAGCTACGACACCTTGAAAGACCTGACCGGCGTGACGCCGCTGGTGGCCATGCCCAACGTGCTGGTGGTGCAACCCGCGCGCGGCTGGAAGAACGTGGCCGACCTGCTGGCCGCTGCCAGGGCCAGGCCCGGAGCGCTGAACTACGCCAGCGCCGGTGCGGGCAGTGCCACGCATTTCAACGCCGAGAAGTTCAAGCTGCAGGCGGGGCTGGACGCGGTGCACGTGCCCTTCAAGGGCACGCCCGAGGCAATCAGCGACGTCATCGGTGGGCGCAGCGACTGGTTCTTCGCGCCGCTGTCGTCGGCACTGCCGCTGATCCGTGACGGCAAACTGCAGGCGCTGGCCGTCAGCACCGCCAAGCGCTCGTCGCTGCTGCCCGACGTGCCCACCACCGTCGAGGCCGGCGTGCCGGGCTCGGACTACACCTTCTGGGTCGCCTTCGTGGTGCCGGCAGCCACACCGGCCGCCGCCGTGCAGCGCTTGCAGCAAGAAGCGGCCAAGGCGCTGGCGCAGCCCGAGCTGATCGAGAAGCTGGCCAAGATCGGCGCCGAGCCGATGGTGATGAGCAGCGCCGATTTCAACGTCTTCATCCGCAACGAGGTGGAGGTGGCTGCACGCGTGGCCAAGGCCGCGAACCTCAAGGCGCAGTGAGGCGCACACGATGACGACTCGAGCCGGCGCGTTGCTGTTCGTGGGCGTTGGCAAGATGGGCTTGCCCATGGCGTTGCACCTGCAGGCAGCGGGCTGCGCCGTGACGGTGTTCGACCCTGTGGACCAGCGTCGTGCGATGGCCGCAGCGGCAGGCCTTGCGGTGGCCGACACACTGGACCTGGCGCTGCAGGCCGCCCCGCTCGTGATCAGTTCGCTGCCCGACGACCAGGCGTTGCTGGCCGTGGCCGCTGCCGTGTGCGCACACGCGCCGGCGCGCGCGACCTGGGTCGACACCAGCACCGTGTCGCCCGAGGCGTCCAGCCAGGCCGCGGCCTTGTGCGCGGCGCGCGGCGTGGCCTGCCTGCGCGCCACCGTGTCGGGCAACAACACCATGGCCGAGCGCGCTGCGCTGACGGTTTTTGCCTCGGGCGACCGCGCGGTCTACGACCGTGTCGAGCCCCTGCTGGCCTGCTGGGGGCCGCAACGTTTCTACCTGGGCGATGCCGAGCAGGCGCGCATTGCCAAGCTGGCGGTGAACCTGCTCATCGTTGGCACCAGCACCATGCTGGCCGAAGCGCTGGCGCTGGGCCAGCGCGGCGGGCTGGATTGGGCGCAGCTGTGGCAGGTGGTGGAAGCCAGCGCTGCGGCCTCGCCCATCGTGCGCGCCAAGGCACCACAACTGCGTGAACACGACTACACCGCCACGTTCACGGTGGAGCAGATGCGCAAGGATGTGGCGCTGATCCGCACGGCCGCGCGGGACCTGGGCGTGGCCACCCCGGTGGCCGATGTGGCCAGCGCAGCGCTGGACCGTGCCGCTGCCGCCGGTGACGGCGGCGAAGACTATGCGGTGGTGATCCGTGGCGCACTGAATCAAACCGAATCGACCAGCAAACCCTGACGGAGAAGACCTGACCATGAGCAACCTGAACATCCTCGGCCTGTGCGGCAGCCTGCGCAAGGCCTCCATCAACCACGCCGCGCTGCGCCTGGCGGGCGAGCGCATGCCGGCCGGCATGACGCTCGACATCGCCGACTGGCGCGACGTACCGGTGTTCGACGGCGACGTGCTGGCCCAGGGACTGCCGCCTTCGGTGGCGGCGCTGCGCGAGCGCGTCCGCCAGGCCGACGGCGTGCTGATCGCCACGCCCGAATACAACTTCTCGGTGCCCGGCGGGCTGAAGAACGTGCTGGACTGGCTGAGCCGCGGTGACGACCAGCCCTTCGCTCTCAAACCGGTGGCGATGCTCAGCGCGTCACCCGGTCCGCTGGGCGGCGCGCGCGTGCAGTACGACCTGCGCAAGGTGATGCTGTTCCTGAACGCGGCCGTGCTGGTCAAGCCCGAGGTCTTCATCGGCAGCGCCGGCGCCAAGTTCGACGCCCAGGGGCAGTGCACCGACGACACCACGCGCAAGTTCGTCGGCGACCAGATGCTGGCGTTCCAGCGCTGGATAGCCGGTGTGAAGCGGATGCACGCGGCGGGCTGAACCTGCACGGCCAGCCCGCGCGGGCTGCGCGTCAGAAGGGGGGCGCAGGCTCTTGCGTGGGGCAGTGCTTGCCGGCGAACACCGCGGCGGCAACCGGAACCTGCAGCGCCGACGACCGCCAGGCGCTGGAGCAACTGTGCCGCTACATCACCCGCCCGGTGCGGCTGGGCTGGGCCAGCCTTGCAGGCCGCGCCGTGCCAGAGGCCCGGCCCCTCGCCAGGGACAAACAGTCAACTCGACTGTTTGTGTCCGGGCTCGGCTTCCCCAGTGTGTGTTCGAGCTCGACATGGAGCCCTGCCCGAAATGCGGTGGCGACGTGAAGATCATCGCGGCGATCCTGCGGGGTGACGAAAGTTCGTAGCCACCCTTAAAGACCGCTTCACGTGCATTCAGTGCCGTGTCCGGGGGGCCGTTGGCAAGGAAAAGGGGCGTTTGAAAATCCTATTCACCGGTCCAGCGCTGCGACTTTCTGGACATCAACAAACCCAGCCCCGCCAGGCCCACCAAGGCCAGCGATGAAGGTTCTGGCACCGTCGGTCCCGTGCCGTCGTCGGGGCAGACATTGGACAGCGTGTTGCTGTCCATGGTCACGGCACCGACCAGGGCGATGGCGCGGCCGCAGATGATGCTGGCCGTGGTGTTCAACGTGATGCTCTGGTCGGCCAGGATGTTGCCGGCGAAGCGCGTGCTGGTGCCCAGCGTGGCGGAACTGCCGACCTGCCAGAACACGGCGGTGTCATCGTCCAACCCGAGCACGTTCACGACCGACCCGCTGGCAGTGGTCAGACTGCTGCCGATCTGGAACACGAACTGCGCGTCGGGCAGGTTCAGCGTGTCAAGCGTCAGCGTGCCGGTCAACTGCGCGGAGTTGGCGAAAAAGTAGACACCGGGCGTCAACGTCAGGCCGCCCAAGTCCATGCCGGTGAGGTTGATGCCGCCCGGCAGGGCCGCCAGAATGTTGTAGGCCGTGCGGGCATCCTGCTGGGCTTGGGCCGCCACGGCGTCATTCTGGTGGACGGCACCGGTGATCGTGATGCTGCCCAACCCGGTGATGGACGGCCCGGGCGACACACCGAGATCCCCCGTCAAGGTGGTCGGCCCGGTGTTGGTGACCGTGGACGCGCCCAGCACGACGAAGCTCTGCGCGGTGCCCAGCACCGCAGTCGCTTGCGCGAAGGTCGCCGCCGACGCCAGAGTCAACGAGAGAAACCAGCGCCAGCCCGAGGGTCGCGCCTTGGGCGTCCGTGGCTGCGCATGGGCAAGGACGGGTGGCATCGACATGGCTGTCTCCGGTCAAATTTAACGTTTCATTATTTGTCGCGCCTCAGCCCTAGCAAGCCCCTCATTCAGGGTGTTCGTCAGCTCAGAGCATCGCCAGAGCACGTCATCAGGGGGTTTTCTCGGATTGGCCGGCGCTGCACGTGTGCGGGACGCGAATTTCGTCTTCGTTCTCGATGAATGCTTTTTCAGCTATGAAAGACCCGCAACCATGGCCACGACCCCACACCGCATCGCGCGTTTTGCCCGCGCCGCCTCGCGCTGCGGCTCGTGGCCAGGTTCAGGCGGCCTGACGCTGCCCAACCGTTACCGTTCAGGCGACCCGGCGTCCAGGGGGGCTGGATTCGGCTGCGTCCGCGGATTTGCGGGACCGATGAAATCGGCCTGGGGAGAAGGGATAAGCCGCAGGCCGCCCGAGTTCGACAGCTAATCGCGTAAGCGGTTGATTTGTATAGGAGCGCAAGCAAAACGCTCCATTACAAAAGGGTCAACTGGGTGTTCAGCGAGGGTTTTTTGATGGTCAGTGCGGCCAGGATCCCAGCCTGTTCTTGATCGACGCTGGACAGCCCCGTCATTGGCTGGCTGGCATTGAGGGTGACGCGATGGTGCTGGATGCGGCGCAGCCGCTGCAGCGCCCGTTCCGGCGAGTGTGTGGCTCCGCTGGCATGAAGCCGGGTGCGCATCACGCGGTACAGGATCAACGCAATGAAGCAGATCGTGGCGTGAGCGCGTATGCGGTCTGGCAGCCGGTGGTGAATCGGGCCGACTTCGATCTCGGACTTCAGCACCCTGAATCCACGCTCAATGTCAGCCAGTGATTTGTAGCGCTTGACGACCTCGGCCGGTGTCAGGTCTTTGACGTTGGTCACCAGCAGCAGTTTGCCGTCCATCAGCTTGGCTCGCGCCAAGGCTTTGTCGTCGATGTCATAGGTGAAGAGTTCGCTCTTCATGTCCACGCGGATGATGCGCACCATATGGGCCTCAGCCACCTCGTGATAAAAGCGCGCCCTGGCCCCACCATCCGAGAGCTTGCGACCACGGCCGGGCGTGCCGGCCTCCTGCGCGTCGAGCTTCTTTGCCAGTTGTTCGGCCTTGTCCTGCAGCGCCTTAATCAGCGCGTCACGCTTGTCAGTGGCTTGTTGTGCCGTGTGCGGGTCGTGCGCGACGATCAGGCGCAGTTGTTCCCAAACGGTCTCACCCAGCACCTCTTGCGTGGCCTTGTCGAACTGCGTCGTCTGAAGCGGCTGGAGCAGTTCTGCGAACTCACCGTAACGCCGCCCCGGCACGGCCAGAATGAATTCCAACGGGCCACCGCCAGGCAAGGTGATGGTCTTGAGTTCTTCCAGGTTTTCCACGGACAGCAGACCGCGGTCAGCCACCGCGATCACGCGCTTGACGGGGAAGCGCTTGACGATCTTCTCCAGCGTCGGTTTGAGGGTCTGCACCTCGGAGGTGTTGCCATCAAAGACCTCGTGGTACAGCGGCAGGCCTTCGGCCGTTTGCACCACGCCCAGCATGATCTGGCGGGCGATGACGCCTTCTTTGGACATGCCGAACTGGCGCACATCACCGTCCTCGTCCGACAAGCCGGCGGCGCGGATGGTGGTCATGTCGTAGAACACCACAGCCAGGTCCTGATCGACCAAGGGGCGCAGCAAGCTGGCCAGAACGCCTTCGACCTCGTCTTGGTGTTCAACCATGGCGTCCATCGCACGCAGCAGGTGCTGGTGTTCGATGGCACCATCAAATGCACCGGGCAAGGTCACGGTCTGCACCCAGCGCAACACACCGAGTTTGGATTCCGGGTCGCACAGCCGGTTGAGCACCATGACGCGAACGAGGGCCTCGACGTCAATGGCATGACGGGTGCGACGGAACACGCGCTTGAGGCGATCGAAGCCGAGGGAATTCCACAACTCGGTGAGCGCCCAGACGTCGCCGAAGTCGCGTGCAGATTCGAAGTTGATGGTGGGCGCAGGGGCGGCAGCTGGCGCCGCTTTGCCGGTGACGCGCAGCAAACCGGCGATCACCGAATCGAGGCCGGAGTCAAGCTGATCGAGCCTGCCCAAAGTGACGACGGTGCGCTGCTTGGGCCGCCCAGCGTCGTCGCGATAGGCCTCGACGAGTTGAACGTAGCTGCGAGGGCCAGAGTGGGTGAGCTTCACAAACACACCACTACTCTAGCCATGGCATTTCATAGCATC
>JANOZF010000175.1:0-26261 GCA_031429255.1 Rubrivivax sp. | reverse complement strand
GGCGCTGTCTGTGTCGGCGAGAAGCGGAGGCACGCGGTCGGCGCGCGCAGCGCGCATCAAGAACTGACTCGTTGCGATTGTTTGAGCGCAGAGAGCGCAGCGAACGCAGCGAGTTTCGCAACGCGACCGCGTGCTGAGCATCGCAGCGGAGTCGGAGCGCAGCGCAGACCGACACAGCCAGCGCCGCTGCCGGGCACCGCCCGCCGCGACGCGCCGCCATCGCCATCGCCATCGTCATCGCCATCTCGCTCGCACCTGTACCCGCACTCGCACTCGCTGCACCCGAACACAGCAGCCACGTTTGCACTCAGGTGCGTCAGATCAACCGAGGAGCGCTGAAATGGAAAGCTTCGCACTCCTCATCGCCGCCACCCTCAATGCCGGCACCATCCTGGCGATTGCCGGCATCGGCCTGCTCATCAACGAACGTGCCGGCATCATCAACCTGGGCGCCGAGGGCATGATGCTGGTGGCCGCCATTGCCGGCTTTGCCACCGCGGTGCACACCGGCAACGACTGGCTGGCCTTCGCGGCCGGCGCCGCGGCAGGCGCGCTGATGGCGGCAGCCTTCGGCGCGCTCGTTATCTGGCTCAACACCAACCAGGTCGCCAGCGGCCTGGCGCTCAGCCTGTTTGGTGCCGGGTTCTCGGCCTTTGTCGGCATCAACTATGTGCAAGGCAAGCTGGGTGAACGGCCGCAATTCAGCATCCCGGGCCTGGCCGACATTCCCTTCATCGGCCCTGCCCTCTTTCGCCAGCACCCCATGGTCTACGGGGCCATGTTGCTGGTGGCCGGCGTGGCCTGGTTCCTGTACCGCAGCCGAGCCGGCCTGGTGCTGCGCGCGGTGGGTGAATCGCCCGAATCGGCGCACGCGCTGGGCTACCCGGTGCGCCGCATCCGCATGGCCGCGGTGATGACCGGCGGCGCGCTGTGCGGCGTGGCCGGGGCCTACATCTCGGTGGTGTACACGCCGCTGTGGGTGGAAGGCATGGTGGCCGGCAAGGGCTGGATCGCGCTGGCACTCACCACTTTCGCCACCTGGCGGCCGGCCCGCATTCTGCTGGGAGCCTACCTGTTTGGCGGCGTCACGATGCTGCAGTTCCATCTGCAGGGCCAGGGCGTGGACATCCCCAGCCAGTTCCTGAGCATGCTGCCTTACGTGGCCACCATCGTGGTGCTGGTGCTGATCTCGCGCAACGCCGCGTGGATCAAGGCCAACATGCCGGCGTCGCTGGGGCAACCCTTCTTCCCGGGCTCCTGAAGGGCCCTCTCCGGTCTGAGGACCATAATTTCCGGTTCCCCGTTTCACCACCCAAACCAACCAGGAGTGAGTTCCATGTCCCGTACCTCCAAGCGTTCACTGCTCAGACTGGCCGGCTGGTCCACGCTGGCGGCTGCGGCTGCCCTCGTGGGCTGCGGCAAGAAGGAAGAAGCCAAACCCGCGGCGGCACCCGCGCCGGCCCCGGCTGCGGCCCCTGCACCCAAGACCGCGCCGCTGAAGATTGCGTTTGCCTATGTCGGGCCGGTGGGCGACGGCGGCTGGACCTTTGCGCACGACAACGGTCGCAAGGCGGTGGAGAAGGAGTTCGGCGACAAGGTGGTCACCAGCTTCGTCGAAAAGGTGCCCAAGGCCGCCGATGCCGAGCGTGTGTTTCGCGACATGGTGGGCCAGGGCAACAAGCTCATCTTCGGCACCACCTTCGGCTACATGGAGCCGATGCTGAAAGCCGCCGCCGACAGCAAGGACGTGAAGTTCGAACACGCCACCGGCTACAAGCAGGCCGAGAACATGCGCACCTACGACAGTCGCACCTATGAAGGTGCCTACATGGCCGGCGTGATTGCCGGCAAGATGAGCACCAGCGGCACGCTGGGTGTGGTGGGCTCGATCCCCATCCCCGAGGTCATCCGCAACATCAACAGCTTCACGATGGGCGCGCAGAGCGTCAACCCCAAGGTGAAGACCAAGGTGGTATGGGTCAACGAGTGGTTCAACCCGCCGAAAGAAACCGAAGCCGCGCAGAGCTTGATCAACCAGGGCGCTGACGTGCTGTTCCAGAACACCGACAGCTCTGCCGTGCTGCAGACAGCGGCCAAGAACAAGAAGCTGGCTTTCGGCTGGGACAGCGACATGACGGCCTATGCACCCGAAGCGCACCTGGCCAGCGCCATCATCAACTGGGCCCCGTACTACATCAAGGCCACGCGCGACGCGCTGGAAGGCAAGTGGACGGGCAACAGCGCGGCGTGGTGGGGTGTGAAGGAAGGCGCCATCGACATCGTCAGCATCAGCGACAAGGTGCCCGCCGAAACCAAGGCGCAGGTGGAGAAGATCAAGGCCGGCCTGAAGGACGGCAGCTTCAGCATCTGGAAGGGCCCGATCGTCGGTCAGGACGGCAAGGAAGTGTTGGCCAAGGACGTGGTGGCCGACGACAAGTTCATGGGCGGCATCAACTTCTACGTCAAGGGCGTGGACGGCAAGGTGCCCGCTGGCAAGTAAGCAGCGTTGCGGCGGGCCGCCCCCTAAGCCGCCGCAAACAACGGCACTGCGCTGGTCGCAGTGCCGTTTTCTTTGATGCGCCGCAGACACCATGGAACCGATCGCTTTGAGGCGGCTCTGGCTTTTCGCTGGCCAGTGCGGCGAGGTCGGAAAGTGGTCTCCCGGTTCACTGGCAGGCCCTCACGCCCAGCGGCAAGAGACCCCGCCGTCGTGATGTGAACAAGGACGCCAAGGTGCCCGGGTCTCGCCAGAGAGCACTCAGTCATGGTGGAATCCTGGGTGGAGACAAGGGCTGGCCGACCCGAAAATGTGCACGGCGCGTAGCGGCGCCCCCATCAACTAAAAGGACTGAAAGATGCAAGTCAAGATTCTGGCGCTGGCCGTGATGGCCGCGGTTGCAGGTTCCGCCTGGTCGCAGTCAAGCGTCACGGTATTCGGCATTCTTGACGCAGCCGCGACCAGCGTGAAAAACGGCTCTGCCGGCTCGCGCAAGACCCTGAGCAGCGGCCAGTCGAATACCAGCCGTCTGGGCTTCCGGGGCACGGAAGACCTTGGCGGTGGCCTGCGTGCGGGCTTCTGGATTGAAGGCCAGGTCGACGTCGACACGGGCGGCACCAGCATAGACTGGCAGCGCCGCTCCACCATCAGCCTGACAGGCGCCTTCGGCGAGATTCGCATCGGTCGCGACCAGAACCCCACCTACATCGATTGGGGGTCGCATGACCTGTTTGGCTATGTCGGCGTTGCCACCACATCAACCTTGCGCGGCAGTTTTCTCTCGCTGGGCGGTGCCACCACCGGCGTTCGTACCAGCAACACCATCGCCTACTTCTTGCCCGCCGTCGGCGGGCTGTACGGCCACTTCATGGTGGGTGCTGGTGAAGGCACCACGGGCAACAAGTACATCGGCGGCCGTCTGGGCTACAAGGCTGGCCCGTTCGATGTGTCGGGCTCGACCGGCAAGACCTACAAGACCGGCACCATGCTCGACGACCTGTCGACCACGAGCTTCGGCGGCTCCTACGACTTCGGTTTTGCCAGTGTGGAGGCGGGTTGGGAAAAGGCAGATTACCTGGCATTGGACCGGACGCTGATCACGGTGGGTGCGAGGATCCCGGTCGGACAGGCTTTGCGTGTGAAGATCGCCTACACAAAATCTTCAGGCACTGGGGCTGTGGCCACGCCCCAGCAGTACGACGCCACGCTCTACAGCCTGGGTCTGGAGTACCGTCTGTCGCCGCGCACGCTGCTGTACTCGAATTTCGGCACCATCAACAACGGCGGCAACAGCACCACCGGCTCCAGCTTCACGGCTTCGTCCAACGGGCCCGCCGGCATCAAGCGCGGCGAGACGTCCAGCGGCTACCAGTTCGGCCTGCGCCACAACTTCTGATCCTGCGGCGCCCGGCATCGGGCGCACTGTAAGGGCTTGGCGCTCGGCCGTCGAGGCCGTCGCCAGCCCTGTTCGCCTGCTGTGCCGGCGAAGATCGGGCTGCTTCGCAGCTTCAGCGATACACGCCGTCCCAAGCCCCCGGTGCCGCCTGGGCGCTCAAGCCGTCTTCCGTGGCCAAAGGGCGGTTCAGTGTGAACATCGACTCGGGCGTGATCACCGCATAGTCCATGTAGCCCAGCCGCGCCAATGCACGCATGGCGCCGGTGTCCACCAGGCCCTGCTTGATGAATTCATCGGCGATGTAGACACCCACGACGTGGCCAAACACCACCGTGTAGGTGCCGACGGAGCCGGGCTTGGTGCCCGGCATCGGCAGCGTCTTCCACAGCTTGCATTCCAGCGCCGCTGGCGCGCGCGCCACGCGGGGCGGGCGCACCAGGCTGGAAGGGGCAGCGTCCAGCCCCGCCAGCACGAATTCATCGACGCCGGGCTTCACGTTGGCCGAACTCAGGTTCATCGCATCGCGCAGCTCGAAGCTGGCGATGGAACAGGTGAATTCGCCCGTGTCTTCGATGTTGCGCAGGCTGTCCTTGTAGCCGCCGCTGGAGAACATCACCATCGGCGGACGGTCACTGACGGCATTGAAGAAGCTGTAGGGCGCCAGGTTGGGCACACCCGCCTTGTCCTGCGTGGCCACCCAACCCACCGGACGCGGCACCACCAGCGCCTTGAAGGGGTCGTGCTTGAGGCCGTGGTTGCGCAGTGCGGTGTCGTAATGCATGGGTTGCCGATAAAGACGGGTTTTGAAGGCGCCGCCATCAGCGGTGCGTCACTTTACCGTTTCCACCCGCAGCAGGGGGCCGGCAGCGAAGGCGTGGGTGCCGCAGCGCCGGCTGCGACGGGTGACGATGGCGCCGACTGGGCGCGCCTGCAGGCCGCCCTATGGCCCGCCGATGTGGGGGGCCCCATCCCCGCTCCAGGTTCGGCCGCCGCTGCCGATAACCCCTGAGCCCATTGCATCCGCTGCCGGCCCGCGCCACCCTGCCGGGCCGTGCCGGTCCGCCCGCGCGGATGTGAACTGGTGCACGGTCGGCCCTCCCGTCGACCGCAGCGCCAAGGCCCTGGCTGAGAAAAGCGCTGCCTTTGCCGCCGTTACCGGGATCCACCTCAAGTTCAGGTGCCGCCAGCCCGATATGCCGAAGACATGAACCGGGAACCGGCTTGCCTGCGCGTGCAGACAGCCTTGACGCCCGGTCGGCATCGAAGGACTGATCAATGGCCACCAACATCCCGAATCTGACCACCTCGCAAATCGCCATCCTGACGACGTCTGCGATTGCGGCGCTGACCACCGAAGACTGGGCAGCGTTCGATGCGGATCAGATAGCGGCGCTCACCGTGGGCCAGATGTCGGCCATCTCGACCTCGGGCCTGCGCGCGCTCAGCACCACCATGGTGGCGGCGCTGGAGACGCAGGATGTGGCGGCACTCACCGGCGCGCAGACGGCGGCCTTGTCCACGTCGGCCATCAAGGCCATGACCACGGCGCAGGTGCACGCGCTCACGTCGGCACAGATCGGGGCCCTCACCACCGCGCAGGTGCGGGCGCTGGAAACGGCGGACTTCGCCGTCATCAGCACCAGCAGCATCAGCGCGATGAACCAGGGCCAGATCGCCGCCATGGCCACGGCGCAGGTTGCCGCGCTGCAAGAAGGCCAGGTCGCCGCGCTGCGCACCTCGCAGATCCAGGCCTTGAGCACGGGCCAGATCATGGCCTTGTCGTCGGCCGACTTCGCAGCGATGGGCTCGGCGCAGGTCGGCGCCTTCAGCACCGCGCAACTGCGCGCCATCTCGACGGCTCAATTCCAGGGCATCGAATCAGCCGACATCGCTGCGCTGGGCACCAGCGGCGTGGCCGCGCTCAGCAACGCCCAGGTGGCTTCGCTCACCGCCGGCCAGGTGCACGGCCTGAGCACGGCCCAGGTGGCCGCGCTGAGCACCGCGCAAGTGGGCAGCATGGGCACCACGCAGATCGCCGCGCTGCAGTCGGCCGACGTGGCCGCGATGTCCACGGCACAGATCCGTGCCATCTCCAGCATGGGCATGACGGCCCTTGAAAGCGCCGCCCTGCAAGCCTTCAGCAGCACGCAGGTGGCCGCGCTGAGCACGGCGCAGATCCGTGGCATTGCCACCGATGCCATCGTCGGTTTGGACACGGCCGACCTGCGCGCCATGAGCACCGCTCAACTGCGTGAACTCAGCTCGGCACAGATGGCCGCGCTCGCATCCAGCCAGGTGGCCGCACTCACCACCAGCCAGCTCGCGGCACTGGGCACCGGCCAGGTGCGTGGCCTGGAAACCACCGACGTGGCGGCCCTCGGCACGGCACAGCTGGCCGCGTTCGGTACGGCACAGATGGCTGTGCTCACGTCGTCACAAGTCGACGGCCTGAGCAGCGCGCAACTGGCCAGCCTGAGCACGGCACAGCTGGCTTCCCTGAGCAGCAGCGCGGCCGCTGCATTGACCAGCGCCGACCTGAATGTGCTGAGCAGCAGCCAGATGGCGGCGCTGAGCACGGCACAACTGGCTTCGTTGGGCACCAGCGTGCTGGCCGCGATGGACTCGGCCTCGCTGGCCGCGCTGTCCACCCGCCAACTCAATGCGCTGGGCACCGATGACTTCGCCGCGCTGGGCAGTTCGCAGCTCGCCGTCCTGAGCACGGCGCAGCTGGCCAGCCTGGCCACACGCTACATCGCCACGCTCGACACCGCCGAACTGGCCGCGCTGAGCACGGCGCAGTTCGCCGCGCTGACCACCGCCCAGGTGGGCGCGCTGAGCACCACGCAGGTGGCCGGCCTCGAAACCGACGACCTGGCCGCACTGGGCACGGCGCAGATCCGTGCGCTCGGCAGCGCCGCCATCGCGGCGCTGGAGACCGACGCCGTGGCCGCCTTGAGCACACGCCAGATCGCTGCGCTGAGCACCGGCCAGCTGGCCGCCCTGCAGACCACCGACCTCGTGGTGCTGGGCAGTGCCCAACTGGCCGCGCTGGGCACGACCCAGATCCGCGCGCTGACCACGGCCCAGATCGACGCCCTGGAAACCGACCAGATCGCCGCGCTGAGCACGGCGCAGGTCAACGCCCTGACCACAGCGCAGGTGTCGGCGCTGTCGGAAATGAGCAGCGCGCAGTTCGCCGCGCTCAGCACCGGCCAGATTGCTGCGCTGTCCACCGCGATGGTGGCCGGCATGTCCACCGCCAGCGTGGCCGCGCTCGACACCGTGCAGCTGCGTGCGCTGTCCAGCGCCGCCATCGTGGCGCTCGACACGGCCCAGATCCAGGCCTTGACCACGGCCCAGGTGGCCGCACTGTCTTCCAGCCAGGTGCGGGCGCTGGAAACCGCCGACGTGGCGGCCCTGCAGACCACCGACCTGGCGGCGATGTCCACCGGGCAGATCCAGTCCTTCAGCACCAACCAGTTGCGTGCGCTGGACGATGCGCAGCTGGGCGCCCTCACCACCACGCAGCTGCGCGCGCTGACCACCACGCAGGTGGCCTCGCTGGCCACCGCCGACCTCAACACCATCAGCAGCGCTCAACTGGCGTCGCTGGGCACCAGCCAGATCGCCGCGTTGGGCACCACACAGGTGGCCAGCCTCGACACCGCCAGCCTGGCTGCGTTGACGCCTGAGCAGCTGCGTGCCATCAGCACCGCTGCCATCGCCGGCATGGACGCCGCCGATCTGCAGGCGCTGAGCACCTCGCAAGTGGCCGCGCTCACCACCGCACAGGTGCGCGCCATCCAGACCTTGGACCTGGTGGCCATGGAGACCGCCGACCTGGCCGCCTTCACCACCACCCAGATGCGTGCACTGACCACGGTGCAGCTGGACGCCCTGGGCACGACGGAAATTGCCGCCTTCACGACGGCGCAGATCAACGCGCTGGCGTCGTCGCAGATTGCCGCGCTGGAAGGCCTGACCAGCACCCAGCTGGCCGCGCTGAGCACCGGCCAGCTCACCGGCCTTGGTGCCAGCCAGATCAACGACATCAGCACCGCCGAGCTGGCCGCGATGAGCACCGCTCAGGTGCGCAGCCTGGGCACCGGCGCCATCGCGGCGCTGGACACCGGCGCGCTCGATGCCTTCACCACCGCGCAACTCAACGCCTTGACGAGCGCGCAGGTCGTGGCCTTGACGGGCACGCAGCTGGGTTCGTTCACGTCCAGCGACTTCGTCGCACTCAGCACCGGACAGGTCCGCGCGCTCGAGACCGACCAGCTCGCGGCCCTGTCCGACAGCCAGCTGCAGATGCTGACCACGACGCAGATTACCGCGCTGAGCAGCAGCCAGATCGCCAGCCTGGGCGCCAACCTCAACGACCTGACGACCAGCCAGCTGCGCGCGCTGACCGGCACGCAGATCGCCCAGCTCACCACCGCGCAGGTGGCCGGCATGGAAACCAGCGACCTGGCTGCGCTGTCGACGAGCCAGATGGCCGCCATTGCCACCGCGGCCATCGCCGGCATGGACGCCGCCGACCTGCAGGCCTTGAGCACGGCCCAGGTGCGTGCGCTGCTGGCCACGCAGATCCGCGCCATCGAGACCGCCGACCTGGCGCTGATGGAAACCGCCGACGTCGCGGCCTTCACCGAGGCACAGATCCGTGCGCTGAGCACGGCCCAGGTGGCTGCGCTGACCAACCCCCAGGTGAGCGCGCTCACCTCCACCCAGGTGGCTGCGATGAGCACGTCGCAGGCCTCAGAGCTGACCAGCGGCAACCTGTCCACCATGGGCACCGCGCAGATCGCCGGCCTCAGCAACAACACCGTCATCGCGTTGAGCACGGCCGAAGTGGCCGCACTCACCACCAGCCAGCTGGCAGCGTTGACCACCGGCCAGCTTGCCGTGATGGAAACCGCCGACCTGGCGGTGCTCGACGCCAGCCAGCTGGGCGCCCTGCGCACGGCGCAACTGGCCGCGCTGTCGACAACACAGTTCGCGGCCTTGAGCACCACCGTGCTGGCCGAGCTGTCATCCAGCCAGTTTGCCGCGCTGCGCACCAGCCAGCTGGCCAGCCTGAGCGAGAGTGAGCTCGATGCGCTGGGCACACGCGCCTTTGCCGCCATGACCAACGCCCAGGCCGCGGGCCTGACGACGGCGCAGATCGCCGGCATCGACACCGCCAACCTGGTGCAGTTGTCCACCGCCGCCGTGCGTTCGCTGACCAGCAGCCAGCTGGCCGCGCTGAGCGACGGTTCCGTGGCCGCCTTGACCACGGCCCAGGCCGCGGCGCTGGGCACCGGGCAGGTGCGCAGCCTGAGCACGGCGCAGATCGCCGCGCTGGAAACCGCCGACCTGGCGGCCATGGGCAGCGACCAGCTGCGCATGCTCAGCACGGCCCAGCTGGACGCGCTGACCAACGGCCAACTGCAGGCCCTGGCCACCAGCCAGCTGGCCGCACTGAGCGCCGGCCAGCTGGCCGGCCTGGGCACCAGCGGCCTGAACGCGCTGGCCACCAGCCAGATCGCAGCGCTGGGCACCACGCAGACCGCCAGCCTGGCCAGCGCCACCATCGGCGCCATGGAGACGGCCGACCTGGCCGCGCTGGGCACCAGCCAGCTCGTCTCGCTCAGCACCGCCGGCATCGGCGCGCTGGGCACCACCCAACTCAGCGCGCTGGGCACCACCCAGTTCGCAGCACTGACCACCGCCCAGCTGCGCGCCATTGACGGCAGTGCGCTGGCCGAGCTCAGCACCACCAGCCTGGTGGCACTGACAACGCGCCAGATCCAGTCGCTCAGCACCGAACAACTGGACAGCCTGCAGACGGCCCAGTTGGCCGCCCTGGGCACGGCCCAGATCGCCGCCCTGACCAGCGCACAAGTGGGCAGCCTGGCCGGAGCCGACCTGGCGTCACTGACCAGCGCACAACTGGCCGCCCTGGGCACGGCCCAGGTGCGCGGCTTCACCAGCGCGCAGCTGGGCAGCTTCGACTCGGCCGACATCGCCGCCCTCACCACGAACCAGGTCCAGGCCCTGTCCAGCGGCGCCATTGCCGGCATGGAAAGCAGCCAGCTCGCGGCGCTCAGCACCAGCCAGTTGGCAGCCCTGAGCAGCGGCCAGGTGCGCGCCATCGAGAGCGCCGACCTGGGTGCCTTGAGCACCAGCCAGCTGGCGTCGCTCGACACCGAGCAACTGCGGGCCTTGAGCAGCGGCCAGATGGGCGGCCTCTCCACCACGCAGCTGGCCAGCCTGGCCACCAGCCAGCTGGTGGCCCTGACCACCGGCCAGCTCGCGGCACTTGATTCCGAGCGCCTGGCCAGTCTGGGCACGGCCCAGTTCGCCGCGCTGGCCACCGCGCAACTGGCCAGCCTGAGCTCCACGCAACTGGCCGGCCTCGACACGGCCGACCTGGCCGCGCTCAGCACCAACCAGTTCCGCGCCTTCACCAGCAACGCCATCGACGCGCTGGGCACGACGCAAATTGCCGCTCTCACCACGTCGCAGCTGGCCGCACTGAGCACCAGCCAGGTGCGTGGCCTGGACGCCGAAGACATCGCCGCACTGGGCACCACCGCTCTGGCCGCGATGGCCACCGCCACCGTGCGCGCGCTCAGCACCGCACAGCTCGAAGCACTGGAAACGTCACAAGTGGCGGCATTGACCACCGCCCAGGTGGCCGCGCTGTCAACGACGCAGCTGGCCAACCTGCCCGCCAGCGACCTGAACGCGCTGAGCACCGCACAGTTTGCGGCACTCAGCACAGGCCAGATCCGCGCGCTGTCGACGGGCCAGATCTCGCTGATGGACACCGCCGACCTGGCCGCGCTGGGCAGTGAGCAGATCCGCGCCCTCACCAGCGCCCAGATCATGGCGCTGGAAGGCGTGCAACTGCAGGGGCTCACCACGGCCCAGGTGGCTGCGCTGACCACCAGCCAGGTGCGTGCCATCGAGGCCGCCGACCTGGCCGCGATGGAAACGGCCGACATTGCCGCCCTCACCCCGTCGCAGTTTGCCGCGCTGTTGACAGCGCAGATGAACGCGCTCACCGCCGACCAGCTGGCCGTGCTGACCACGGGCCAGATCGGGGCCTTGTCTTCGGCCCAGTTTGCGGTGCTTGACGCCGACGACATCGCCGCCTTCGGCACCACGCAGGTGTCGGGCCTGACCACGGCACAGCTGGCCAGCCTGACCACCACGCAGATGGCCTCGCTGGACGCTGCCGACCTGGCCGCCCTGGGCACGGCGCAGATCGCATCGCTGTCCACCGCCTTCATCGCCGGCCTGACCGGCACTGCCGTGGCCGGCCTGACCACCGCGCAGGTGATGGCGCTGACCACGGCCCAGGTGGCCGCGCTCGAAGCCGACGACCTGGCGCAGATGGAGACCAACGACCTGGTGGTGTTGAGCAGCACGCAACTGCGCGCGCTGTCGTCCACGCAGATCGAAGCGCTGGTGGCCGAGCAGGCCGCCGCCTTGACCACCAGCCAGGTGGCCGGCCTGCGCACGGCACAGGTGGCCGCGCTCGAAGCCGCCGACCTGGCTGCGATGGGCACCGCGCAGTTCGCCGCGTTCACCACGCAGCAGGTCGCAGCCTTCACCACCGCCCAGGCCGCAGCGCTGGAGACGGCCGACCTGGCTGCGCTGTCGACGGCACAAATCCGTGCGCTGGAAGCCGACAACCTGGCCGCGATGAGCGGCACACAGTTGGCGGGCCTGACCACCGCACAAGCCGCCGCCTTGAGCAGCGCGCAAGCCGCTGCCATCAGCGCCGACGCCATGGCCGCCATGGAAGGGGCCGACCTGGCTGGGCTGGCCACCGGCGCCGTGGCCGCCCTGTCCACCGCCCAGCTCAATGCGCTGGACACCGCGCAACTGGCCAACCTGAGCACACGCCAGGTGGCTGCGCTCACTGCCGTTCAAGTCGCCAACCTGGAAGCCAGCGACCTGGCCGCCATGGGCACGGCGCAGTTTGCCGCCATGACCACGGCACAGATCGCCGCGCTCACCTCCAGCCAGCTGACCGGCCTGGACACCGCCGACGTGGCGGCACTGTCGACGGCACAAATCCGTGCGCTGTCGGCCAACCAGATCGTCGACCTCAGCGCCGCTGCGGTGCAGGGCATGACCACCGCGCAGGTGGCTGCACTGTCCACCTCGCAGATGGCGGCGCTGTCGACCACGCAACTGGTCGAGATGGATACCGCTGACCTGGCCGTGCTGGGCACGACGCAGCTCGCCGCCCTGTCGACCACCCAGCTGGCGGTGCTGACCACGACGCAGACCGCTGCACTGGGCACGGCGCAGATTGCAGCCACCAGCACGGCGCAGATCGCGGCCATGTCCGCCGAAGCCGTGGTGGCCCTCACCAGCAACCAGTTTGCCGCCCTCAACACCGCGCAGATGGCCGCCTTCACCAGCGCCCAGGCCGCGGTGATGGAAGCCGACGACGTGGCGGCACTGAACACGCGCCAGTTCGCCGCCTTCGCGGCCGACAACGTGGCCGCGCTGGGCACCTCGGCCATCGTGGCGCTGGGCACCAGTGTGTTCGCCGCGATGAGCACCGCCCAACTGGCCGCGCTCACCGACACGCAGCTGCCGGCGGTGCAGACCGCCGACCTCGCGGTGCTCAGCACGCGCCAGCTGGCCGCGCTGTCAACCGCGCAACTGGCGTCGCTCGACACCACGCAGCTGGCCGCACTGAGCACGCAGCAGATCGCCGGTCTGACCACCGCACAGATCGCCAGCCTGGACGCCGCCGACCTGTCGTCGCTGAGCACCAACCAGGTTGCCGCGCTGACCACCGCCCAGGTGGCCGCGCTCACGTCCACGCAAATCGCCGCGATGGAAACCGACGACCTGGCCGCGCTCGGCACGGCCCAGGTGCGGGCGCTGTCGGCCGACGCCGTGGCCGCCCTGTCCAGCGCCGCCGCGGTGGCGCTGTCCACCGCGCAGATGGCCGCGCTGACCAGCGCGCAGGTGCAAGCCCTGAGCGTCGACAACCTGGCCGTGATGCAGACCGCCGACCTGGCCGCCATCGGCACCGCACAGGTGTCGGCCTTCGGCAGCAGCCAGCTCGACGCGATGACCACCGTGCAGCTGTCGCACCTGACGACGGCGCAGATTGCAGCGATGACCACGGCACAGATCGCCGGCCTGGAGGCCAGCGACCTGGCTTCGCTGGCCACGGCGCAATTTGCTGCCATGACCACCGCCCAGCTGGCCGCGCTGACCACCACGCAGGCCGGCGCACTGGAAGGTGAAGACATCGCCGCGCTGCGCACGAGCCAGCTGCGTGCGCTGGGCGCCGACAGCATCGCCGAACTGAGCAGCGCGGCCATCGCCGGGCTGACCAGCGCCCAGGCCGCTGCCTTGACCACCGCGCAGCTGGCCGCCTTGTCCACCACCAACCTGTTTGCGCTGGACACCGTGGACCTGGCTGCCATGACCACGGGCCAGATCGCCGCGCTGTCGCTGGAGCAGCTGGCCGCGCTGGACACCACACAGCTGTCCAGCCTGGCCACGCGCCAGATTGCCGCGCTGACGACGACGCAGTTTGAAAGCCTCGAAGGCGCCGACCTGGCCGCGCTGACCACCGCGCAGTTCGCGGCACTGACACCGGCGCAGCTGGCGGTGCTGACCACCGCCCAGGCAGCAGCGCTGGAAGCCGACGACGTGGCTGCGCTGCGCACGAGTCAGGTGCAGGCGCTGACGGCGGCCACGATTGCCGAGATGTCCACCGCCGCGTGGGCCGCACTGACCACCGCACAGGTGGGCTCGCTGACCACCACGCAGCTGGAGTCGCTCAGCACCACCACGCTGGCCGAGATGGAAACGGCCGACCTGGCCGCGCTGCGCACGTCGCAGATCGCCGCGCTGTCGACGACCCAGATCGACGCACTGGGCACCACCCAGCTCGACAGCCTGACCAGCGCGCAGATCGGCGCGCTGACCGTGCTGCAGGTGCAGGCGTTGTCACCGGAAGACCTGGCCGCGCTGGGCACGACACGCTTTGCCGCGCTGAACACCACGCAGCTGGAAGCGCTGACCACGGCGCAGGCCGCCGCCATCGAAGGCGCCGACATCGCCGCGCTGCGCACGTCGCAGTTGCGTGCCCTGTCGGCCGACAGCATCACCAGCCTGTCCACCGCCGCGCTGGCCGCGCTGACCACGGCACAGGCCGCGGCGCTGACCACCACGCAGGTGGCCGCGCTGTCCACCACCAGCCTGGGTGAACTGCAGACCGCCGACTTGGCGGCCATGGGCACGACGCAGATCAATGCGCTGAGCGTGGCGCAGCTCGACACCCTGGGCACCGCGCAGTTGCAGGCGCTGACCACGGCCCAGGTGGCGGGCCTGTCCACCACGCTGATGGTGGAGATGAGCGCAGCCGACCTGGCCGCGCTCACCACGTCGCAATTTGCGGCGCTGCGCACGGCGCAGATCGCCGCGCTGACCACCAGCCAGGTGGCCGGTCTGGAGACCGCCGACCTGGCGGCACTGAGCACGGCACAGATCCGGGCCCTCACGGTCGAGAACCTGGTGGAAATGAGTGGCGCCAACGTGGCCGCGCTCACCACGGCGCAAGTGGCCGCGCTGAGCACGGCGCAGCTCGAAGCCCTGACCACCACGCAGGTGGCGTCGCTGGAAGTCGCCGACGTGGCCGCGCTCACCACGCGCCAGATGCAGGTGCTGAGCACGACCATGCTGGACGCCATGTCCACCACGCAGATCGCTGCCTTTGGCACCACACAGCTGGTGGCGCTGACGAGCACGCAGATCAACGCACTGGGCGCGAGCTATGCCGAGTCGCTGACCACGAGCCAGTTCGCGGCCATGGGCACGACGCAGATCGCCGCACTCACCAGCGCGCAGGCCGCGTCGTTCGAAACGTCCGACATCGCTGCCCTCAACACGGCGCAGATCCGCGCCCTGAGCGCCGATGCGCTGGCCTCGCTCAGCAGCACCGTGGTGCAGGCACTGTCTACCAGCCAGGTGGGCGCCTTCACCACCACGCAGATGGCCGACATGAGCACCACCATGCTGGCGGTGCTGGAAACGCGTGACCTGGTGATGTTGGGCAGCGCCCAACTGGCCGCCCTGTCGACGACGCAGATGGACGCGTTCGACACCACCCAGTTGGCCAGCCTGACCACCACGCAGCTGGCCGCGCTGAGCACGCGGCTGATTGCCGGCCTGGCCGATACCGACCTGGCCGCGCTGCGCAGCTCGCAGTTTGCAGCCCTGACCACCGCCCAGGTGGCCGCCATCACCAGCAGCCAGGCCGCGGCGCTTGAAACCGTCGACCTTGCAGCGCTGGACACCAGCCAGGTGCGCGCCCTGAGCGCCGACGCCATCGCCTCGCTGGGCACGGCCGCCATGGTCGCGCTCAGCACCAGCCAGATGGCCGCGCTGACCACCGCCCAGGTGGCCGCCATCACCGACACCAACCTGGCCGTCATCGAGACACGCGACCTGGCCGTGATGGAAACGGCGCAGCTGGCGGCGCTGGGCACCGGTGGCCTGAACCAGCTCGGCACCGGCCAGCTGGCCGCGCTGACGAGCTCGCAGGTCAACGCGCTGACCGCCGACGCGGTGAGCAACCTCAGCAGCGACAAGCTCAATGCCCTGACGAGCAGCCAGTTTGCCGCACTGCGCACGGCCCAGGTGGCTGCGCTCACCGACGACCAGGTGGCCAACCTGCAGACGGCCGACCTGGCCGCGCTGGGCACGGCACAGATCCGTGCGTTGAGCGCCACGCACATCGCCTCGCTGACCGAAGCGCAGGCCGCCGCGCTGACCACCAGCCAGGTGGCCGCGCTCAGCACCGCGCAACTGCAGAACCTGGAAGCCGCCGACCTGGCCGCAATGGGCACCGCGCAGTATGCGGCGCTGACCAGCGCTCAGATCCGCAGCCTGACGCTCGACCAGGTGGCCGCGTTGCAGACGGCCGACGTGGCCGCACTCGACACCGCGCAGGTGCGAGCCTTCACCGCCGACGCCATCGCCACGATGTCAGCCGAGGTCCTGGCCGGCATGACCACCAGCCAGGTGGCCGCGCTCAGCACCGCGCAGGTGGTGGCCATCGAGGCCGCCGATCTGGCCTTGATGGAAAGCCGCGACCTGGCCGCCATGGGTTCGACCCAGGTGCGCGCCTTCACGCAAGAGCAGATGGCCGCCTTGGTAACGAGCCAGCTGGCCGGCCTGACCACCACGCAGGTGGCTTCGTTCAGCACCGCGCAACTCAGCGCCATTGCGCCTGAGAACCTGTCCGCCTTCGGCACCAGCCAGTTTGCCGCGTTGACCACGCGCCAGGTGGCCGGCCTGACGCAAGACCAGGTGGCCAACCTGCAGACGGCCGACCTGGCCGCACTGTCCACCGCCCAGCTGCGTGCGTTCACGGCCGACCAGATGATGGCGTTGACCACGGCCCAGGCGGCCGCGATGACCACCACCCAGGTGGCCAACCTGAGCAGCAGCCAGATCGTGGCGCTGGAAGCCGCCGACCTGGCAGCGATGGGCACGGCACAGTTTGCCGCGCTCACCACCGGCCAGGTGGCATCCATCAGCGACGCCCAGGCGGCCGCGATGGAAACCGCTGACATGGCGGCCCTGAGCACCACACAACTGGTGGCGCTGAGCACCACCGCCATCGGGGCGCTGGAAACCCGCAGCCTGGCTGCGCTGACTACCGCCCAGGTGCAGGCGCTGACCACCGCACAGGTGGCGCACATCGAGGCCACCGACCTGGCTGCGATGGGCACTGCGCAGTACGCGGTGCTGACCACCGCGCAGATGGCTGCGCTGACCGACGCCCAGGTGGCTGCGCTGGAAACCGTCGACCAGGCCGTGCTGACGGTGGCGCAACTGGCGGCCATCGGCACCACGCAACTGCAGGCGCTGCAGGCTGACAACATCGCAGCCCTCACCACCACGCAGGTGGCGGGCCTGACGACGGCACAGATCGGCGCCTTCACGCCCAGCTTGCTGGCCGGCATGGGCACGGCGCAGTTTGCCGCGCTGACCACCGCGCAATCCGAGAGCCTGTCGGCCGCGCAGGCCGCAGGCCTGGAGACCGCGGACATCGCCGCGCTGGCCGCCGACCGTGTGGCAGCGCTGCGCACCAGCGCCATCGCCGCCCTCACCACCGCCGGTGTGGCCGCACTGTCCACCAGCCAGGCCGCAGCGCTGACCACGGCCCAGGTGCGTGCCATCGAAGCCGCTGACATCGCCGTGATGGCCACCGCCAACCTGAACGAATGGGGCAGCTCGCAGGTGGCTGCGCTGACCGCCAACCAGGCTGCCGCCTTCACCACCACGCAGCTGTCCAACCTGGGCACCACGCAAGTGGCGGCACTGGGCACCAGCCAGATCCGCGCCATTGCCACGGCCGACCTGGTGACGATGGGCACGGCGCAGTTTGCCGCGCTGACCACGGCGCAGGTGGCGGCACTGACCAGCGCCCAGATCGCAGGACTGCAGAGTGCCGACCTCGCCGCCCTGGGCACCAGCCAGGTGGCCGCGATTGCCACCAGCAGCCTGGTGGAACTGGGCACCACGCAGATTGCCGCGCTCACCTCCAGCCAGGCGCTGGCGCTGAGCAGCACGCAGGTGCTGGCGCTGACCACCGCACAGGTGGCAGCACTGGAAACCCGCGACCTGGCGGCCATGACCACGGGCCAGGTGAACGTGTTCACCACCGCGCAGATCGCCGCGCTGGGCACGGCGCAACTGGTGGCACTGACGACGAGTCAGCTCTATGAGCTGGGCACCGCGCAGCTGGCCGCCATCGACGCCGCCGACCTGGCCACGCTGGGCACCGCGCAGTGGGCCGCGCTCAGCACCGGCCAGGTGGCCGGGCTGTCCAGCGCGCAGATCGCGGCCATGGACACCGCCGATCTGGAGGCCTTGTCGGCCGGCCAGGTGGCCGCGTTGTCCACCGCCGCCATCGCGGCCATGACCACCAGCCACATCGCGGCCATGACGACGACGCACCTGGCCGCCCTGGGCACCAGCCAGATCCGCGCCATCGAAACAGCAGACCTGGCGGCCATGCAGACGGCCGACCTGAACGCGCTGAGCGTCGCGCAGCTCAATGCCCTGAGCACGGCACAGGCCGCAGCGCTCACCACCAGCCAGCTCGACTCGCTGAGCACCACGCTGCTGGTCGGCCTGGGTACCACGCAGCTGGCGGCCATCGACGCTGCCGACCTGGCCGCGCTGGGCACCACGGCCTTCAGCGTGCTGACCGCCAACCAGATTGGCGGGCTCACGACGGCGCAGATGGCAGCCATGCAGACGGCCGACCTCGACGTCTTCACGGCCACGCAGATCCGCGCCATCAGCACGGCCGGCATAGAGGCCATGAACGCCACGCAGCTGGCGGCACTGTCCACCGGACAGGTGGCATCGTTGACCACAAGCCAGATCGCCGCGATTGAAAACAGCGACCTCGCCGCGATGGAAACGGCCGACCTGGCCGCAATGACTGCGGCGCAGGTCAAGGCCCTGGCCACCGACCAGATCCGCGCACTGACCACCTCGCAGCTGACCAACCTGACGGCCACGCAGCTCTCGGCCTTCAGCAGCGAGCAGATGGCGGTGCTGGGCACCGGCGACCTGAACAGCCTCACCACGGCGCAGTGGGACGCCTTCACCAGCGGCCAGATTGCAGCGTTGACCACCACCCAGGTGGCAAGCCTGCAGACCGCCGACCTGGCCGCGCTGCGCACCAGCCAGATCCGCGCGCTGGACACCGACGCCATCGTGGCGCTGACCACCGCCCAGGTGGTGGCGCTGACCTCGGCCCAGGTGGCCGGCCTGACCACCAACCAGGTGGCCGTGCTGGAAACCGCCGACGTGCGTGCCCTTGAAACGAATGACCTGGTGGCCATGGGCACCAGCCAGATCCGTGCCTTCACGGGCACGCAGATGGCAGCGCTGGACACGGCACAGCTGGCCAGCCTGGGCACGGCGCAGGTGGCCGCCATCGGCACCAGCCAGATTGGCGCCATCACCGCGGCCGACCTGAACACGCTGGGCACGGCGCAATTCGCCGCATTGCGCACGTCGCAGATCGCAGCGCTCACCACCACGCAGGTGGCGGGGCTGCAGACCGATGATCTGCAGGCGCTGGGCACCAGCCAGATCCGCGCGTTCACCACCGCCGCCGTCGCAGCCATGGGCTCCACCACGCTGCAGGCGCTGGACAGTGCGCAGTTGGTGGCGCTGAGCAGCGCACAGGTGCGGGCGCTGGCCACGGCGTCGATCACGGCGCTGGAGACTGCTGACCTGGTGGCGATGAGCACGGGGCAGATCGCCGCGCTCAGTGGCGACCAACTGGGCGCCATGGACAGCGGCCAACTGGCCGCGCTGAGCACCCGCCAGGTGAGTGCCCTGTCGATCGGGCAGCTGAACGCGCTTTCGGCGGCCGACCTGGCCAGCTTCACCAGCAGCCAGTTTGCTGCCATGAGCACGGGCCAGATTGCCGCCTTCACGACGACCCAGGTCAACGGTCTTGAAGCACAGGACGTGGCCGCGCTGGGCACCAGCCAGATCCGCGCGCTGGGCACGGCGGCCATCGAAGCACTGGGCACCAGCAGCATCGCCGCGCTGACCACGGCGCAGGTTTACGCTCTGACCTCCAGCCAGGTGCGTGCACTGGCCACTGACGACATCCGTGCACTCGAAACGGCCGACATTGCGGCGTTGTCCACGGGCCAGATCGTCGCGCTGAGCACCACACAGTTCGACGCCTTCACGACGGGCCAGATCAACGCCTTGACCACTGCGCAGGTGGCGGCGCTGACGACGGCACAACTGGAAGTGCTGAGCGGCGCTGAACTCTCGGCGCTGGACGCCGACGCCATCGCAGCGCTGCGCACCTCGCAGATCGCGTCACTGAGCACGGCGCAGATCAACGCGCTGGACACCGCCGACCTGGCCGCCTTCACCACCGCCCAGGTGCGTGCCTTCACCACCGAGCAACTGGAGGCGATGCAGTCCAGCGACCTGAATGCACTGACCACCGCGCAATGGAACGCGCTGACAACCACCCAGCTGCAGGCCATCGAGACCGCCGACCTGGTGGCGATGCAGAGCGCCGACCTGGCCGCACTCAGCACGGGCCAGATCGCGTCGCTCAGTGTCGAGCAGATCGAGGCGCTCGACACCGCGCAACTGGCGGTGTTCACCAACGCACAGGTGGCGGCACTGACCACCACGCAGCTGGCCAGCTTCGACGACACCGAGTTGGGCGCTTTCGGCACCGCGCAGTTTGCGGCGCTGCGCACGGCACAGATCGTGTCGCTGACGGCCGACCAGATTGCCGGCCTGAGCACGGCCGACATCGCCGCGCTCACCACCGCACAGGCCCATGCGCTGACGGCCGACCAGATCGTGGCGCTGACCACCAACCAGGTGGTGGCGCTGGAAACGGCCGACCTGGCAGCGATGACCATGACCCAGTACAACGCCTTCGAGGCCGAGGACTGGAGCGCGATGAGCACAGCGCAGTTTGCCGCGCTGCAGGGCGTGACGCCCATCGTGCTGGACCTGGACCGCAACGGCCTGCAGACGCTGGCCGCTGCCGATGGTGTGAAGTTCGACCTCACCGCCACCGGCCAACAAGCGCAGGTGGGCTGGGTGGCCGGCAATGACGGTCTGCTGGTGCGCGACATCAACCGCGACGGCCTCATCAACGACGGCAAGGAGCTCTTCGGAGGCGCCACGCAGCTGGCCAACGGCCAGCGTGCTGGCAACGGCTTCGCCGCGCTGGCCGAGCTGGACAGCAACCACGACGGCAAGGTCAACGCCGCCGACAAGGCCTTCAACGAACTGCAGGTGTGGGTGGACGGCAACCGCGACGGCATCACCGACGCCGGCGAGTTGCGCGGCCTGGTGCAGGCCGGCGTGGCCGAGCTGAACCTGGACTTCAGCAAGGGCAGCGAGACCAGCAACGGCAACCTGCTGGGCATGGTGGGCAGCTACACCGCCGCCGATGGCAGCGAGCAGCAGATGGTGGACGTGTGGTTTGCCAAGCAGGACGCAGCAACAGGCGCAACACCGGCACCGGCGCTGAACGAACTGCTGGTGGCCGACGCTGGCCACCTGCTGGCCGAGCCTGCCGAGCCTGCCGCAAAGGCATCCGACAAGGCAGCCAACCTGGGCGGTGGCAGCCTGCCGCGCAGCAGCCTGAGCGACGACGAGTTGCTGCGCCAGCAGAACCTGTTGCTGTAAGCGCAGCCGCTTGTCACCAGGGCCCGTGATGCGCCGCCCGGCGCATCACGGAGCCTTAGACTGGCCAGCCCGAGACCCCTTGCACTGCATCCACACGCACCATGAAGCATCTCGCAGTCTGGGCCCTGGCCCTGTTCGTCGGTGGCACCCTGGCCACGGCGCCTTGCGCCGCGCAGGCCCCCGATGCCAGGCGACTGAACGACGCCTTCAACGTCACGGGCGAAGTGGTGAAGGGCGCGCGCAATGCCAAGCACCGCCTGCGCATCGTCTACCGGCAGGCGCCGGCGCAGGAACTGGTCATCGACGCGGCCAGCGAGACCGTGTTTGCCAACATGCAGGCGGCCTACGTGGCCTATCGCAACAAGGACTCGGCGTCGAAGGACTTTGCCGTGGTGGTGTCGCCCAGCGGCTGGGTGGTGGCGGTCTACTGGGCCGACGTGGTGATGCTGCACAAGTGGACCGAACCCTGACGCGGCCAGGGCGGGCACGGCTCACCAGTCGGCCGCCCCGGCAGGCGGTGCTTCGAGGCCCTGTTCGGCCCATCAAACCGGCAGCTGCGGCCTAGACTGATGGGCACCACCGGGCCTGCCAGGCCCCACCGCACACCACCCGCCACAACGCGCTGCCGCGCCTGCCCCACATGCCTGCCCAGCCCGCGGTGCATCTGCACCTGATCGCTTATTCCGACGCCACGCACCAGCAGGTGCAGCCGCCCTGGCAACTGCTGGACAACCGCGCCAACCCGCGGCCCGACTGGTTCGAATACGGGCCGCTGCGCCAGACACTGCTGCGTGCGCAGCAAGGCGGCAGCTGGGACGAAGACGCGTTCTACGGCTACTTTTCACCCAAGTTCAGCGCCAAGACCGGCCTCGGCCACGAGCAGGTGGTGAGCTTCGTGCAACAGCACGCGGCGCAGGCCGACGTGCTGCTGTTTTCACCACAGCCCGACATGGGCGCGTTTTTTCTCAACGTCTTCGAGCAGGGCGAAACCTTCGACCCCGGCATGATCGACGCCTACAGCCATTTCCTGGACAGCATCGGCCGCAGCACCGCGCTGCGCCAGATGGTGATGGACACGCGACAGGTCTGCTTTTCCAACTACTTCGTCGCCCGCCCCGCGTTCTGGCGCGAATGGTTGGCGCTGAACGAGGCACTCTACGCCGCGTGCGAAGGCCCGCCCACGCCGCTGCAGCAGGCGCTGACGCTGAGCACCACCTACCCCGGGCCCGACGGCGGCGTGCAGCGCAAGGTGTTCTTGCAGGAACGCGCGGTGTCGCTGCTGCTGGCCACGCAGCCGCAGTGGCGCAGCGTGCCCTACGACCCCTTTGGCATGGGCTGGTCGGTATCGCGCTTTCGCGACCACCCGCAGGACGCCTTCATCAGCGACGCGCTGAAGCGCGCCTACCGCGACACCGGCTGGCCCGAGTACATGAGCGCCTTCGCCGCGACGCGGCAGCGCTTTCTGGCGCCGCTGCAGCAGGCGGCCTGAGGCCCGGCCGCAGGCTGCCTTCGACGAGGTCTCGAACCCGCGCACCAGCCGCGTCGCCAGCGCCTTCTTCAACGTGGCAGCGGTGCAGCCGGCAACTGCGCACGCCAGCTGCCTTCGGCGCTGTGCCAGCGGGCCTCCTGCCCCTGCACCAGCAGCCGCCCCAGCACACGGCCCTGGCCGTCTTGCACGGTTTGGCCGGCGGCTTCAGGCAGCGGCGGCGCCGGGCGCCACAAACCGTGTGCTTGGCGCTGCAGCGCTGAGAGCTGCCTGCGGTCGGCCTCGAGTTGCGGGTTGTCGCCCGCATCAGCCGCCAGCTGTGCCAGGGGCCGCGCCAAGGGGTCGGGCGGTTCCAGACGCTCCTGCGTGGAACGCCTGGCAGACGGTGGCTCGGCGCGACCCTCCACCGGTGCCGTCACCGGTGCAGGCCTCGGCAACCCTTGGCTGGGTGCGACCTCGGCGGCCCCTGTCGCCGGTGCGGGAGCGGTGTGCTCAGTTGCACCCCGGCGTTCGCTGGATTGCGCAGCACCCGGTTTCAGCGCAGCGCGGCTCGCATCCAGCAGCGCGGGGGTCGACGCTGCCGTTCGCATCACCGGTGAGCGTTCGGCGTCGTTCTGCACCGATGCGGACACGGTGTCGGGCCTGGCTTGCGCCGCCACCATGGAGGCAGCAGCAGCCGCGGGCGGCGCGGCCACCGCCGCCTCGTCGCGACCGACGCCGGGCAAGGCTTCGGGTGGCAGGCCGTCACGCCACATCAGACCGATGAAGCCGCCCAGCAGCAACGTACCCAGGGCACCCGCCAGCGCCGGCTGACTGAACGGGCGCCTCAGCGCGCCCAGCCAGCCGGCCCACCAGGCGGCCCGCGTGTTGTTCGGCCCGCGCTGCGGTGTCTGCAACGAGGCCCGTGCCTGGCGTGCAATCTCGCGGCCCAGTGCCGCGGGCGCCGATGCCTCGCGGTCGGGTGCGTGGCGCAAGGCGGCCAGCAAATGCCGGTCGCGTTCAGCATCACCCGGCGGCCTTTCGGTGTCAGGCCTGCGCGCGTCGCTCATGGCAAGTCTCCGGGCGGGTTCAGGTAGGCGCCCATGCACTGGCGCAGCTTGCCCATGGCATATCGCAGGCGGCTCTTGGCGGTTTCAAAACCCAGCTGCAATGCGCCAGCCAGTTCGTCCATCGACAGGCCGTCCTCGTGGTGCAGCAGAAACGCGGCACGCTGCGCCACGGGCAGCGCGTCCAGGCATGCCAGCAGGCGCTGGCCGGCCGCGCGACAGAAGGCCTGCTCGGCCGGTTCTGCGCCCGCCGATGGCCAGCCCGCCCAGGCTTCGCCTGCGGGTTCCCAGGGTTTGGCTGCGCCTTCGTCGGGCAGCGGGGTTTCACGGCCGCTTTTGCGCAGGCAGTCGATGGCACGGTGGTGTGCCAACGTGAACAGCCAGGTGCGAAAGGCGGCCCCCTGCGGCGCCCAGCGTTCGCGCGCCTGGATGACACGCGTCCAGGTGTCCTGAAACACCTCGTCGGTCTGCGCCGGGCAGGCACTGCCCAGCAGCCGCCGCACGAAACGGTACAGCGCAGCCTGGTGCCTTGCGTAGAGACGGTCGAAGGCGACGGCGTTGCCCGCTGCGTACGCGCGCATCAACTGGTCGTCGTCTTCGTCGGGCAGTGGTGGGTTCATCGCATCTGGGGCGCGCGGTCACGCTGGTTGGCTCAGCGCGTGGGCGGATTCGATACCGGTTGCAGTTGCAGTTGCTGTTGCAACCCGGCCGTGGTGGTTCTACGTGGCGGCGCGCAAAACGGGGTCACCTGCGGGCAAAAAAATATTCGCTCAGGCCGGCAACCCCATCCGCCAGGCTCAACCGTAACAGCAGTCAAGGGGCCCGCCGGGCCCCGGTCGAAAAGGAAACCCCATGCACACACCCCCTTCCGCCCGCCAACTGCCGCGGGCGCCGTCACGGCGCCTCTGGCCGGCGCTGCTGCTGACGCTGTCGGCCACGGCCGCCTGCGTCAGCCAGGCCCACGACTGGCCTTCACCGTCATCCATGCCCCGCGCCCCTGCACAGAGCCAGCAGCCGCCGCTGACAGCCGCGCCGCCCGCGTGGGCGGGCCTGCAATGGGCAGGTCCCCGCAGCGGCCCTCCGCCAGCGCCCGACGCGCGCGATTGCAACCGCGCCCCCGAGCTCTACGACATGCCCGACTCCACACCGCGCGTGCAGACCACCTGGCGCCGTGACGAACCACGAGCGTTTTCGCGCCGGGAGACCGACGACGCCACTGCTGTGGCCAAGGCCGCCGCGCCGACTGCCCGTGTGCTCGCGCGTGGCGGGCATCACGGCCGGCGTGCTGGAGGTGCAGGTGCGCAAGCCCACCCACGACGGTGAACTGCAAGGCGTGGCCATCCTCAAACGCGGCCAGCGCGACCAGTTGCAGGTGCGGCTGGACAGCGCCCTGCCCACGCAGCGGGCGCGGCTGGACCTGGTGTTCCTGGTCGACGCCACGGGCTCGATGGCCGACGAGATCGACAAGTTGCGAAGCTCGATGCAGGCCATGGCCGACCAGATAGCGCAGTTGCCCAGCCGCCCGCTGACCTGCTTTGCGCTGGTGGCCTATCGCGACCGCGGCGACGCCTTCTTCGTGCGTGCACACGATTTCACCAACGACCTGACCGCCTTCCAGCAGGTGCTGGGTGGCTTGCGCGCCGGTGGCGGCGGCGACTACCCCGAGGCCGTGAACGAGGCGCTGCACACCGCCGTGCACCGCCTGTCGTGGCGCGGCGACGGCGCCACGCGGCTGGTGGTGCTGGTGGGCGATGCGCCACCGCATCTGGACCATGGCGCGCCCTGGTACGACGACGACATGCAAGGCGCCCTGGCGCGCGGCATCAAGCTGTTTGCGGTGGGCGCCAGCGGGCTGGACAAGAGCGGTGAAGCCGTGTGGCGCCAACTGGCCCAATACACCGGCGGGCGTTTTGTCTTCCTGACGTACGCCCAGGCGCACCACCCAGCCAGCGGGCCCGGACGTGAGACGGTGCACGACGTGAGCAACTATTCGGTGGAAACGCTGGACAAGCTGGTGGTGCGCCTGGTGCGCGAAGAACTGGCGCGGCTAGCGGCTTGAATGCGGGCGGCTGGCGCTGGACGACGCCGCTCTTTGCCGCGGCGCCACAGCGCCTGTCTGCCGAGCCCTTGGCCCGTTTCACCCGCCCGTGATGAACGCCGCCACGTCGTCCAGCACCGGCGCCAACCAGCGCAGCGGCTGCCCGAAGGCACCGATCAGCGTGAGGTGGTTCAGCCGTTCGTAGCTGCGCAGCGTGACGGCCGTGCCCGCACCCTGCAAGCGCGCTGCCAGCGCCGCGCTGTTGCGCTTCGGGTCTACCAGGTCGTCGCTGCTGGCCACACCCAGAAAGGTGCGCGGTGCCGCCGGCCGGCCCGTGTCGTTGCCGGCGTAGGTTATCGGCTGCGTGCCCGCTGGGTAGTTCGGATGGAAGAAAACCGGCTGCGCAGCCACGTTGGTCATCGGCAGAAATTCATAGGGGCCAGCCAGCCCGATGAAGCCGGCCAGCTCGGCGGGCGCATGGCCGGTGCCCGCCAACCAGCGCTCGTCCAGCGCCAGCATGGCGGCGTTGTAGGCACCGGCGCTGTGCCCCATCACGT
>JANOZF010000174.1:0-11579 GCA_031429255.1 Rubrivivax sp. | reverse complement strand
GGGGTGGGTGCCTGGCCCCGATCTTGTCCACCTTCTTCATCCTTCGGCTGACTAATACCTCATTTACTCCGCTGCCCCAGCCACCCCCCGCCCGCGGCTGCGAGCAGGTGTTGGCGGGCCAAGTTCGCGGTTCGGGCGCCTGTTCGTGGCCGCGCGATCCGCAAGCGCGCCACCAACTGAGCCGGATCGGGCCGGTGGGGTGTGCTGCGCAGCGAAGTAAAGGGGGAATTCGGCGGCCGCAGGCCGACGAAGGAGGACATGAGCGGAGCAGCACACCCCGGCGGCCCGATCCCGCCACGGTCTCTCCCCGCCGTCTTTCTTAGCGAGATACCAGCATCAAGCCGGCACCACCTTGAACAGGTACTGAAACACCTGCGCATCCTCCACAGCCTGCGCCGTATCCGCGCCGCCTGCCTTCGCAATCGCCGCGATGCCCTGCAGCAGCGCCGCTGGTGCCTGCTGCGGCAACCGCCGGGCCACGCCGCTTTCGATGCGCCAGCCGTTGGCGGTGAACATCTCGATCATCGTCACACGCGTGAACCAGCGGATGTGCGTGCGGTCCAGCAGGCCCGAGTCTTCGTAGCGGAACAGGCCGGTGGCCAGGCGCATCTGCACGCTCCAGTGCTGCGCATTCGGGATGCAGGTGACCAGGCAGCCGTCGGCCGAGATGCCTTCACGGATGCGGCGCAGCAGCCGCCACGGGTCGCGCAGGTGTTCCAGGCAGTCGCCGAACACCCAGCAGTCGCTGGGGAACAGGCTGTTGAACGCGGGTTGCGTGAAGTGCTCGATGTCGCCGTCCAGCGCCACGTCGCAGGTCTGGCGTGCCACGCGGGCGTAGTCGGCGTCGATGTCGATGCCGCTGTAGTGCACGCCAGGGTTGCGCTCGCGGAAGGCCCGCGCCAGTGCGCCGTGCATGCAGCCCACCTCGACCACGCGGCGCGCGGTGGTGGGCATCATCGCCAGCAGGTCGTGGTTGACCACCACGTGCGCCGGCGTCTGCTTCATCGGCGCTGCTGCGGCGGGGCCCGGTGCGGTAGCGGCGGCAGGTGTGCCGGTGGGGGTGCTGGTCTGGTCGGGTGTGAAGGTGGTCATTTGAGCCATTCGGTGACGCCACGGCCCAGGCTCAACAGATTGGCGTTGAGTTGCTGGCCGTCGTGCAATGCATTGACGTAGCTGATGCGCAGGTTGAAGTGGTCGCTTTCGGCGCCCATCACGTCGAACAGGCTGCGCTTGCCCAACTGCTGCCACTGCTGCAGCGTGAAGTTGCGCACCTGCTCGCTGTCGCGCAGCACGGCGCCCACGCGGCGCGCGCGGTCAAAGGTGGACACCGCCTGTTCGTGCACCTCGGCGGCCCGGAAACGGCGTGCCTCGATGGCTTCGGCGCGTTGCAGGTCGGCAGCGCGGGCGCGCTTGCGCGCCGCGTCGGTGGCGGGCAACGCAGTGGGTGTGATGAGCGGGATGTTCACCGCCACGCCCAGCGCGTAGTTGTTGCTGCGCGTGTTGCCGGCCTTGCCTCCTGCGCCGGCGGCCTGCGCGCCGCTGAAGTTCCAGCTCACTTGCGGTTTGGTGGTGGCTGCCAGCGCCTGCATGTAGCGTTCCATGGCCTTGGCCTGCGCCGTGAGTGCGGCCACTTCGCTGCTGCGCTCCACGTCGTCCTGCAGCGCCATCAGGTCGGGCACTTCCAGCAGTGCGGTGGACAGGCCGTGCAGCGACGGCAAGGCGTCACCCACGACCCGGCGCAGGCGCACCTCGACCTGCTTGACCTGCGACGCGGCCTGTGTGTAGGACAACTCTGCCTGCTGCAGGCTCTTGCGCGCCTGCACCAGTTCGCTGGCGCGGCCGCGGTCGGCGCGCACGATGGTGTCCAGCGCCTGCACCAGGCACGTCATCTTGCGCACCTGCTGGCCGTACACCAGCACGTGCTGGTGGTAGCGGCTGCGTTCCAGCGCCAGGCTGATGGTGTTCAGCGCCAGCTGTTCGCTGACATTCAGGTGCCCGAAACGGGCCGATTCGGCCAGCTGCGTGCGCCAGTCGGTCAGGCGGTCGACACGGCCGCCGTCGTAGAGCAGCTGGCCCGCATTCACCGAGGCACGAAACTGCAGCGGCGTGTTTTCAGTGCCCGCCAGCGTCTGCGAACCTCCGGGGCCCAGGCCGGCGCCCACGCTGGCCTGCAGGCTCTTGCCGGCGCGCGTTTCGGCAATGTCGTCCAGCGCCGCTTCGGCGTTGAGCTGCGCCGCACCCACCTGGTGGCTGCGCGTCAGGGCTTCGCGCACCAGCGCCTGCAGCGCCGCGCGCGGGTCGGCGTGAGGCACCGGGCCGCCACTGCGCTCACCACCCCCATTGGCTGCCGTGTTGCCTTCGGTCTCGTCGACACAGCGGCCCTGCGTCTGCGCCTGCGCCTGGGGCACCAGCGCCCAGGCGCCGGCAAGCACGGCCGCCGTGGCACAGGCACGGGCCAGCCAGGCACTGCTGCGTGCAAGCGCTGGTCCAGGGGCGGGTGGGCAAGACAAAGGCAGACTCCTGCAAGGCACGCACCGCCTGCAAAGGGCAGGCAGCGTGCGGCTGCATCAAGTCTGGGCCGCCCGGCGCGGTCGCGGTCGCCCGAGTTCAGGGCGCTTTTTTGGTCTGTTCTGGCTGCAGCGGCGCCCAGGCGTCACGCCATCTTCACGGCGGTGCCGCTGGCGGCCACCAGCATCATGCCGTTGGTTTCACCGAGCACCGCGTAGTCGATGTCGACGCCGATGATGCCGGTGGCGCCCATCTCCTTGGCCGCGTCGATCATGTCCTTCAGCGCCGCGTCACGCGCGCCGGCCAGCGACCGTTCATAGCCGCCGGCGCGGCCGCCCACCACGTCCCGCACCGATGCGAACATGTCGCGAAAGATGTTGGCGCCAATCACCGCTTCGCCGTTCACGATGCCCAGGTATTCCGCCACGCGCGGGCCGCCGTCGACGCCCGTGCCGGGCGTGACGGTGGAGAGAAAGAAACTGCTGTCGGATTTGGAAAACCAGCCCATGGTGGCTCCTTGCGGTTGCGGTTGCGGTTGCGGTTGCGGGTTGCGGGTTGCGGGTTGCGCGTTGCGGGTTGCGGAAGCAGTGGGACGGATTTTGGTGAGGCCTCAGGTGGGCCGCACTTGGAACAGCCAGGCCAGTGCCGTGAAACTGACGAAGGCCATTACCGTGCTGGTCATGATGATGCGCGCCACACGGCCATTGTCGGCGCCGTAGCGCTCGGCCAGCAGCGACACGTTGCTGGCGCTGGGCAGCGCCGCCGCCAGCGTCAGCACGGTGACTTGCTGCAGCGACAGCTCAGCCCCCAGGCTGCGCGCCGACAGCGCCAGCAGCAGCACCAGCAGCGGGTGCACAAACAGCTTCACCAGCGCCACGGGCACATAGTCGCGCAGCAGCGTTTTCCCGCCCACATGCTGCCCGGCCCGCCACAACACGGCACCGATGGTGAACAGGGCCACCGGGGTGGCGGCGGCGGCCAGCATGTCCACCACCGTCTGCACCGGGCCCAGCAGCTGGAAGCCCGCCACCGACATCAGCGCGCCCAGCGCAATGGACCAGGGCAGCGGGTTGGACAACGCGCCCCGAACGGCCCGCCAGGCGGCCGCGCGGGCGCCGCTGGCGCCATGCGCCTTGCCGTCCTTGGCCGGCGCCGCCTGTGCCAGCGCGATGCACAGGCTGCTGGTGATGAACAGGTCGGCCAGCATTGAAGAAATCACCGGGCCTGCAGCAGACGGGCCCATCAAAGCCACCAACAAGGGCACACCCATGAAACCGGTGTTCGGGAATGCAGCCACCAGCGCACCAAAGGACGCGTCCTTGAGCCTGACGCGTTGGTTCAGCGACAGGGTGACGGTCAAAAACACGATCAGCAAGGCGCTGAACACGTACACCACCAGCACGGCCGGGTTCAGCAACTGCAGCAACGGCGTGTTGGCGCCAAACCGGAACAGCATGCACGGCAGCGCAAAGTACAGCACGAAGACGTTCAGGCCCGGAATGGCGCTTTCGGGCAGCACATGGCGGCGCCCCGCCAGGTAGCCGCACAGCACGAGGGCAAAGAACGGGGCCGTGACGGCCAGGATGGCTTGCATGGGGTGGGAGTATCGCAACCCGTTGTGCACCAGCCGCCCGCAAAGCGCGGCCCGATCAGCGCATCGGTACCGGCCTGGGCAGCTGGCGCTCGGGGTCTTGGCGGCCTGGCCCACCCGCCTGCGATAGCATGCTGGCCAAATGGGCAGGCCCAAGCGCAGACCGCTGCGCCTTGCAGGAGCTGGCCCGTGGGGAACCCGAGCGTGACACCAGTTCAAATGTCAGACGACCACGAAGCGCACCTGCCCGCAGGTGCCGCATGAGCCCGGTTTTGCACATCCTGCTGGTCGAAGACAACCCCGGTGACGCCGACCTCACGCGCGACGCCCTTGAATCGGGCAAGGTGCTGGTGCGCCTGACCGTGGTGGCCGATGGCGAACAGGCGCTGGCCTACCTGCGCCGGCAGCCGCCCCACGAACAGGCCGAGCGCCCCGACCTCATCCTGCTCGACCTCAACCTGCCGCGCCTGAGCGGCCGCGAGGTGCTCACCGAGGTCAAGTCAGACGAATCGCTGCGCGCCATTCCCGTGGTGGTGCTGACGAGTTCCGACGCCGCCAACGACATCTCCAAGAGCTATGCGCTGGGTGCCAACTGCTACGTCACCAAGCCCGTGGGCCTGGCGGAATTTCAGACCATCGTGCAGACGGTGGAGAACTTCTGGTTCATGGTGGTGAAGCTGCCCTGACGCGCCGGGCGGCCGGTCAGACCACCACTGCGCCCGCGGGCAGGGGCTTCAACGTGAAGAAGAACGTGGTGCCCGCACCCGGCGCCGATTCGAACCAGATCGTGCCCTCGTGCCGTTCCACGATGCGCTTGGTGATGGCCAGCCCGATGCCACTGCCTTCGTACTTGCCGCGTTCGTGCAGGCGCTGGAACATCTGGAACACCCGCTCGGTATAACGCATGTCCATGCCGATGCCGTTGTCGCGCACCGTGAACAACCAGCGGTCGGTGGTGCGCACGGCCTCGATGCCGATGCGGACATGCTCTTGGGCCCTGAACTTCAGTGCATTGCCGATCAGGTTCTGGAACAGCTGGCTCAACTGCGTGGGGTCGCCCATCACGGCCGGCATCGGGCCGCAGTCGATGACGGCCTGGGCCTCGTCGATGACCCGTTGCAAGGACCTGCAGACGGCGTCGACGATGGGTTGCGTCTGCACCGCCACCAGTGGTTTGCCCTGGGCACCCACGCGCGAGTACGCCAGCAGGTCGTTCACCAGGCCCTGCATGCGGCGTGCACCGTCCACCGCGTAGTGGATGTACTTGTCGGCACGTTCGTCGAGCTGCCCCTTGTAGCGCTGGGCCAGCATCTCGGTGTAGCTGGCCACCATGCGCAGCGGCTCCTGAAGGTCATGTGACGCGACGTAGGCGAATTGCTCCAGCTCGGCATTGCTGCGCCGCAGCTCGAGTTCGGTGCATGTCAGCTCGGTGATGTCGCGGTTGACGCCCACCATGCGCACCGGCCGGCCCTGGGCGTCGCGCTCCACACGGGCCGAGCCGTGGATGAAGTGCACGCTGCCGTCAGGCCACACGATGCGGAACTTGTGGTCGGTGGCGCCGTCGTTGTCTTGCGCGGCCTGCAACCAGGTATCGGCAGGGGCCAGATCGTCGGGGTGCACGCAGTCTCGCCACAGGTCGACCAGCGCTCGTTCGCTGCCGCGCGGCACGCCGTAGAGCCGGTACATCAACGGGTCCCAGGACAGCGTGTTGCTGGCCAGGTCGCGCTCCCAGATGCCGATGCCGCCGGCAGCGGTGGCCAGCTCGACACGGTACTGAGAACGCCGCAGCGCCTGTTCCTGCGCCACGCGTTCCGTCACGTCTTCAACCGATCCCACGTAGCCCAGCACATCGCCTGCAGGGCCCAGCGTGGGCCTTGAAATAGAGCGCACGTGCCGCACCGTGCCATCGTCACGCTGCACGCGAAAGGCCATGTCGAAGTCGGTCTGCAACTCGGCCGTGCGTTGCCATTCAGCAAAAACGTCGTCGTGGTCCTCGGGATGCAAGGTGCGGGTCCAGCCTTGGCCCAGCGCCTGCTCGGACGTGAGGCCATAGATGGCTTGCCAGCGTGCATTGGTGTACGTGCAACCGCCTGCCGCGTCGGTGGCAAAAACACCCAACGGGGCGGCGTCGCTGAGCACGCGGAAGCGGGCTTCGCTCTCGGCCAGCCGGGCGTTGGCCTCCACACGTGCGGTGATGTCTTGAAAAGCGCCTACCAGGCGCACGGGCTGGCCGGCCACGATGTCGGCCGCGCCCACGGTGCGCACCCAGCGCAGCGCGCCGTCGGCACGAACGATCTGCAGTTCAAGGTCAAAGGTCGAACCGCTGGTCATGGCCTGCTGCACGGCGGCAGTGATCACCGGTTGCGAGTCGGGTGCGTAAAACGCCAGCGCTTGTTCCAGGGTGGGGTCGTGTCCCGGCGCCACCCCATGGATGCGGCACACCTCGTCGGACCAGTGCAACTTCATCGCCAGCAGGTCGACCGCCCAGCCGCCCACCCCGGCCAGCGAGCCCGCGCGGGCCAGGAATTCCTGGCTCATCTGCAGCGCCGCTTCCTGCTGCTTGCGCGGCGTGATGTCACGCACGAAACTGGTGGCCCCCAGCACCTGGCCGGTGGCATCCAGCTCGGGCACCAGCGTCACCGCCACGTCGACCCGCAGGCAGGCGCGCGTGCGCCACACGGCCTCGTAGCTGCGGCGGCTGGTCATGTCGTCGCCACCGGATTCCCGGCTTTGCGGGCCAGGCCCTGCATCCGGTATCAACAAGCCGATGGGCTGCCCGATGATCTCGTCGTGGGTGTAGCCAAACAGTGCTGCGGCGGCCGGGTTCCAGCGCTCGACCCGGCCGGCCGGCGACAGACCGATGACAGCGTCGCCACTGTGCTCCAGCACCAGCGCAGCGCGCCTGGATTCGATCGCCACCTTTTGCAGCTGCAGCAGGGCCTGGCGGCCTTCGAGCGCACGCGCCACCGCCGTGGACAGCTCCATCAGTGCCAGGCGCTGGGTGTCGGTGAGCTGCCGGGGCTGGCGGTCGATGACACACAGCGTGCCGATGCGCCGGTCGTCGCTCAGGCGCACCGGGGCACCGGCATAGAAGCGGATGTCGGGCTGGCCCGCCACCAGGGGGTTGTCTGCAAAACGGGGGTCGCTCAGTGCATCCGGCACCTCGAACAAGCCGTCACCCAGCACCGCGTGTGCACAGAAAGACAGATCGCGCGGCGTCTCGGTCAAGCCGGGCAGGCCCAGGTTGGCCTTGAACCACTGGCGGTCGGCATCGATCAGGCTGACCAGCGCAACGGGCGTGCCGCAGATGATGGACGCGGCACGCACCAGCGCGTCGAATTCGGCTTCGGGGCCGCTGTCCAGCACCTGCAGCTGGTTCAGTGCTTGCAGGCTGGCAGCCTCATCGGTGCGTTGGGGTGCTGACTGCATCAGGTGGTCCGGTGGCGCCCGACGGGCGTGTGCGTGGTGTGCATTGTGGCCAAACCTTCGGTCGTTACGGCAGCCGGCAACCGGCCGCCGGCTTGGCAGGGTCCGCCGGTGCTGACGGGTTTTCGGCACCGATGCCCGCAACCTGAGGCGGCTGTCAACCCGCCGCGTGGGCTGCAGGCGCGCACCGTCCCCGGCGCAGGGCGATTCGTCGCAGGGCCGTGTGCCTGCGGCAGCGCATCGTTAAGCTTGCGGGCTGGGTGTTCAAGCGTCAGCGCGCTCCGGCGCCATCGCGCACAGCCCCGCACCGAACGAAAGGCACCCGATGTCCACCTTCATGGCTTCCACACCCGTACGCTGGCTCAGGCGCGGCTGGCGCCTGCTCGACGCCACCCGCCGCGCCATCCTGAACCTGTTGCTGCTGGCGCTGCTGCTGGCCGCCGCCTGGTGGCTGCTGAAGCCGGCGCACCCGGCGCTTCGGGACAAGACCGCACTCGTGCTGGACCTGCGCGGAGCGCTCGTCGAGCAGGCCAGCGGGCTGAACGTGCGCGAACGGCTGATGGGCCTTTCAGGCGGCGGCGATACCGAGCAGACGCGCCTGCGCGACGTGCTGGCGGTGCTGGACG
The DNA here is from genome assembly GCA_031429255.1 of Rubrivivax sp. Taxonomy (GTDB): domain Bacteria; phylum Pseudomonadota; class Gammaproteobacteria; order Burkholderiales; family Burkholderiaceae_C; genus Rubrivivax. Next base: position 3,428 of record JANOZF010000174.1, on the reverse strand, counting down.
CCGCTGCGCGCGACAGCCACATCAGCCACGCGGTGCTGATGGCCGAAGACCTGAGCAGCGCCAGCCTGCCCGCGCTGCGCGAGGTGGCGCAGGCGCTGGAGCGCTTCAAGGCCGCGGGCAAGCCGGTCTACGCCTGGGCCACCGGGTACGACCAGCGCCAGTACTTCCTGGCCGCGCATGCCAGCGAGGTGTGGATCAACCCGATGGGCAGCGTCTACGTGGAAGGCTACGGCCGCCAGCGCGCCTACTACAAGGGCCTGTTCGACAAACTCGGCCTGAGCGCGCACGTGGTGCGTGCCGGCAAGTACAAGAGCGCGGCCGAAACCTTCGTGGCCACGGCCCCTTCGCCGGAAACGCTGGAAGCCGAAGGGGCGCTGTGGAACACCCTGTGGGCCAGCTACACCACCGCCGTTGAAAAGGCACGCAAACAGCCTGCCGGCAGCGTGGCGGCCGCCATCGACAGCCTGCCTGGCAGCCTGCAGGCCGAACAAGGCGACACCGCCGCCTGGGCGCTGAAGCGCAAGTGGGTGGATGCACTGAAGACCCGCGACGAGATGCGGCAGGCGCTGATCGACAAGGGTGTGCTGGACAAGGACCACAAGAGCTTTGCCCAGATCGGCCTGGCCGATTACCTGCCGCGCGTCAAGCCGCGCCAGGGCGGCAAGGCGGTCGGCATCGTGGTGGCGCAGGGCGCCATCACCGACGGCCGCGCGGGGCCGGGCACGGTGGGCGGCCTGTCCACCGCCGAACTCATCCGCAAGGCGCGCGACAACGACGACATCGCGGCGCTGGTGCTGCGCGTGGACTCGCCCGGTGGCAGCGCCGTGGGCAGCGAATTCGTGCGCCGTGAGCTGGAGCTGATGCGCAAGGCCGGCAAGCCGGTGGTGGTCAGCATGGCCGGGCTGGCGGCCAGCGGTGGCTACTGGATCAGCATGGCCGCCGACGAGGTGATTGCCGATGAAGCCAGCATCACCGGCAGCATCGGCGTGGTGGGCGTGTTGCCTTCGGCCAAGGGTGCGTTGGACAAGCTGGGCGTGAACATGGGCGGCGCCACCACCACCTGGCTGTCGGACCAGCGCGACCCGCGCCGGGCGCTGGACCCGCGCTTCGAGGCCTTGATGCAGAGCGCAGTCGATGGCATCTACCGCGACTTCACCACGCTGGTGGCCAGCGCGCGCAAGAGCACGCCGGAGAAGATCAACGAACTGGCCGAGGGCCGCGTGTGGAGCGGCAAGGACGCGCTCAGCCACGGCCTGGTCGACCGCCTGGGCGGCCAGGGCGATGCCGTGGCTGCGGCCCTCAAACGCGCCAAGCTGCCCGACGACACCCGTGTGGAATACCTGGAGCAGGCCCCGGGCAAGTTCGACCGGCTGCTGCACGGCATGGGCCTGGCCCAGGCCGACCCTGCGGCGGCAACCCACCCGGCGGGCGCGCTGTGGCAGGCCAGCCTGCTGGCCACCGGGCTGCCCTTGCCCGTGGTGCAGGCGGCGGCGCAAGAACTGGCCTGGCTCGCGCAGGCCAATCCGCTGCAAAAACCCTACACGCTGGCCATCCATTGCCTGTGCGCGCCACCATGACCGGCGGTGCCACCACCCCAGCGGCCGCAAGTCACTGGCAAACCTTCGACGCCGAAATTGCCAGGCCTGCCGCCAGCCACCCGCCCATGGGTTAGCCTGCGCGGCCCGCACACCCCCGACCAGGCGCCGACGCGCCAAGGAGCAACACCATGATCAAGATCTCTGTGAACGGCAAACCCGTGTCGGTGGACGCCGACCCCGACATGCCGCTGCTGTGGGCGCTGCGCGAAGACCTGCAACTCACCGGCACCAAATTTGGCTGTGGCATGGCGCTGTGCGGTGCCTGCACGGTGCATGTGGACGGCAAGCCGGTGCGCTCTTGTTCCACGCCCCTGTCGGCCGTGGCCGGCAAGAAGATCACCACCATCGAAGCCATCGGCAACACGCGCACCGGCAAGGCCGTGCAGGCGGCCTGGATCAGACACGACGTGCCGCAATGCGGCTATTGCCAGTCGGGCCAGATCATGAGCGCCTGTGCGCTGCTGGCCGAGAAAAAGAAACCCAGCGACGCCGAGATCACCAGCGCGATGAGCGGCAACGTCTGCCGCTGCGGCACCTACAACCAGATCCACGCGGCCATCAAAGACGCGTCGGTCGCCTTGACGAAAGGGGCCTGATCATGGACAGCACCGTCATCGCCACCACGCCCCGCAGCCCGTCGCGCCGCGGCTTCCTGAAGTCTGGCGGCGCTGCGGCACTGGTCGTCGGTTTTGCCCTGCCCATGGCCACCGGCCGCGCGTTGGCAGCCAGCACCGCGGGCGTCTTTGCGCCCAACGCCTACTTGCGCATCACGCCCGACAACAAGGTCTTGGTGTTGTGCGGATCGGTTGAAATGGGCCAGGGCGTGCTCACGGCCATCCCCATGCTGCTGGCCGAAGAACTGGACGCCGACTGGGCCACCGTCAGCGTCGAACAGGCGCCCACCGATGCCGCCTTCAACAACCCGGCGTTCGGCATGCAGGCCACCGGAGGCAGCACCACCGTGCGCGCACACTGGCTGCCGCTGCGCAAGGCCGGCGCCGCCGCGCGCGAAATGCTGGTGGCTGCAGCCGCCGCGCAGTGGAAGGTGGACGCCGCCACGCTGCGCACCGAAAACGGCCATGTCATCGGTGCCAGCGGCAAGAAGGCCAGCTACGGCTCGCTGGTGGCCGCCGCTTCGACACAGCCGGTGCCCAAGGAACCCAAGCTCAAGGACAGCAAGAACTTCAAGCTGCTGGGCAAACCGCTGAAGCGGCTGGACACGCCGGGCAAGGTCAACGGCAGCGCCAGGTACGGCATCGACGCCCAGGTGCCCGGCATGCTGGTGGCGGTGATGGCGCGTGCGCCGTCGCCCGGCGCCAAGGTGGCGCGCTTCGACGACAGCAAGGCCAAGGCCGTCAAGGGCGTGCAGCAGGTGATCACGATCCCCAGCGGCGTGGCCGTGTTGGCCAGCGGCTACTGGGCGGCCAAGAAGGGACGCGACGCGCTGCAGATCAGCTGGGATCAGGGCGACGCCGCAAGGCTGTCGACCGCCGCTGTGATGGCCATGCTCACCGAGGGCGCCGACAACGCCGAGGCCATCGCCACCGACACCGGTAACACGCGTGACGCTGCGGCCAGCAGCGAGCGCAGCGTGGACGCGCTGTACGAGGCGCCGTATCTGGCGCATGCCTGCATGGCGCCGATGAACTGCACCGCCTGGGTCAAGGGTGACGAGGTCGAGATCTGGGCCGGCACGCAGAGCCAGGGCCCGGCGCAGGGCATCCTTGCGCAGGTGGCGCAGGCGGCACCGGGCAAGGTCAAAGTCAACGCGATGATGCTGGGCGGCGGCTTCGGGCGCCGGTTCGCGCCCGACTTCGCCATCGACGCCAC
>JANOZF010000173.1:0-1586 GCA_031429255.1 Rubrivivax sp. | reverse complement strand
GACAACGGCACCGACAAATGCCGGTAGCTCAGTTGGCGGCGCCAGCGCCACAGCGTCCACAGGGCCATTGGCCACAGGGGCCACATGAACCACAGCCACTGCCGCGCCACGGCCCTCAGGTCGTCCTGCGTCATGGTCGCGACACGCAGCTTCCAGGCCCCCAGTGCCATGGCCGTCAGCGCGGCAGCCGCACAGGCCGCGGCCAGCCAAGGCACCAGCGCGCGCACCTGCGCGATGCGCGACCAGCCACACACCAGCACCGCACCTGCACCCATGGCCATGGCCATGCTCGGCGCGCCGCTGCCCGCCAGCAAGGGCAGTGCGGCCAGCACGGCCAGGCGCGCCTGGCCCCATCGGTACGGCGCTGCCGCCAAACCATAAAGCCACAAGCCGATGGCCGCCAATTGCACCAACTCAGGCGTGGACTCGTGGCCTGGCAGCAGCAGGCCCAGCGCCGCGATCAGTGCCAGCACGGCGCCGTCTGCGATGGCTCGCGCGTAATCCACTGGGTCGGCCTCGCCGCCAAAGGCAAAGGGCACCGGTTGCGCCGCGTCGGTGCGTGCCAGGTGGAGCGTGGTGTACCAGGTCAGTGCCAGGGTCAGCGCCAGCAGGACGGCGAAAGGCAGTCGGGCGGCCAGCACCGGGTCCATCCAGCCCGATCCCAGCTTGATGAAGGCGGCGCCCAACCAGTGGGACAGCAACGCCGTGTCGGCGGGCACGCCGCCCAGGCTGGGCGCCCACCAGGGGCTGCGGCCGTCGGCCATGGCAGCCATCTGCCCGAAGGCCGTGAATTCCGCGCCACGCCAGGGTTCGCGGCCAACCAGACCGGGCAGCACGTAGGCTGCACACAGCAACAGCAGGGCCCATCGCGGCAGGCGACGAGCGCCCCGCTGGGTGACGAGTGCGGGCTTTGGAGTGTTCACGGGTTCGCCATGCTAAGGCTCGCCGGGCCCGCGCACCGATGGGTCCTCCGCGCCAGCCGGCAGCAGAAAGTTGCAGGCATGAAAAAAGGCAGCCTGGGCTGCCTTCTGGAACCGGTGCATGGCAACGGTGGTTTACTTCTTCAGGTGCGCAAACTTGTTGCGGAACTTCTCGACGCGGCCGCCCAGGTTGTCGATGCTCTTCTGCGTGCCGGTGTAGAACGGGTGCGTCTCGCTGGTGGATTCCAGCTTGATCAGCGGCAGGTCACGGCCGTCTTCCAGCTTGATCGTCTCTTTCGTCGGCGCGCAGGAGCGGGTGACGAAGGTCCAGCCGTTGGAGAGGTCTTGAAAGCAGACGTCTCTGTAATTGGGGTGAATGCCGTCTTTCATGGGAAGCCTTTATTCGTGCGGTGTTCAGGGTAGGCAGCCACGCAGCACCTTGGGCGGTGTGCGCACTTTCCAGGAGGTCAATCGGAGCCAGACTGGGCCTGGGCAACCAAACATTATATAGGGAGTGAGGCTTCAGCCACCGCGACGCATCATGTCGAAGAAGTCGTGGTTGTTCTTGCTGGCCTTCATCTTTTCCAGGATGAACTCCATCGCCTCGATCTCGTCCATCGGGTAGAGCAGCTTGCGCAGGATCCAGCTCTTCTGGAGTATTTCCGG
>JANOZF010000172.1:0-4017 GCA_031429255.1 Rubrivivax sp. | reverse complement strand
CCGGCGCCGGGCCCGACCCCGGCCCCGCCACAACCCCCGCGCTTCGCCGGAGTGCGGGGGGTGTTTCAATTTTCAGGAGAAGACGATGGCGAAGAAGGCAGACACAGGCAAGAACACGCCGGCGTGTGGCTGCACCCCCTGCTGACCACAGCATTGCTCGCAACATCGGCATCAGCGCCAAGGACCGTGCCGCAATTGCCGGCGGCCTGAGTCAGCTGCTGGCCGCCCCCTCCACGCTCTACCTGACCACGCACAACTTCCACTGGAACGTGACGGGGCCGATGTTCAACACCCTGCACACCCTATTCATGGCGCAGTGCACCAAACTCGGGCCGCGGTGGACACCATCGCCAAGCGCCTGTGCAGTCTGGGCCATCCCGCACCCGGCAGACATGCGCAGTTCGCCAGCCTGAGCTCGCTGCCCGACACGCCCACCACGCCGCCCAAGGCGCAGGCGATGATGAAGTTTTTGGTCGACGGCCACTAAGCCGTGGTGCGCATCGCACGAGGCATCTTCCCGCTGGCCGAGAAGGCCAGCGACGAGCCCACCGCCGACCTGCTGACCCAAGCCCTGCGCTGCACCTCAATCACTCACAGTACCGCCCGCCGATATGTGCCTTCAGGCGCGGGGCCCCAACCCCGGCCTGTGTGCGTGTCCGACCGGCGGCTTCGGGGCAGCGAGATCTGGCTGGCCAACGGCAAGTTCCTGGAAGCGGAGTTTCGCCAGCCGGACTTCCTGGTGCGGTGAAGCCACCCGCATGGCCCGCACCATCATCGACATCCCCCGACGCGCTGCTGCGCGAGGTCGACAGCGTCTGCCGGCTGCTCGGCGTGTCGCGCACCGAGGCCGTTCGCCGCGCGCGGCGCGACTATGTGCAGCACAGCGACAGCGTGAAGGCCGATGGCTTCGGGCTGTGGGCCGCACCTTCCGAAGCGCCCGCCGAGGTGCCTGCCGAAGCACCCGCCAAAGCACCCGCCAAAGCACCCGCTCAGGGTCCCGCCAGAGCACCCGCCCACACCGCAACCGGGCCCGCGCCGCGGCGCCGACGCGGCAGCCCATGACCAGCGCCCTCATCGACGCAGACGTGCTGGTCGATTACCTCGGCGGTGACGCGCGCGCCCGGCGAGCCGTCGAGTCCTTTGCCCACTGGTCGATCAGCGTAGTCACCTGGCTCGAGTTGATGGCGCAATGTCCGACGGGCCTGGAGGAGCCGACGCGTGCCGTCCTGCGCCGCTTCGAGTGCCTGAGCATCAGCGAATCCATCGCCGACGAAGCCTTGCGCCTGCTGCAGCTGCACCCGGCCCTGCCGCAGCCGCGCGCGCTTGCCTGGGCCACGGCGCGCGTGAACCAGTTGTGTCTGGTGACCGCGGATTCCGCGCACTCGCGTGACGCCGATGACATGGTGCTGCTGCCCTACCGACGGCGCACCGCGGCACCCTGAAACGCCTCATCCCGGTCTCGACCCTTTTTGTGAAGAGCGAGGACGACGACGTACCGGCGATGGCCGGACTGACGGCGGACTCATCGGCGGCGGCCTGATGAACGAAGGCGCTTTTGCCAGGTTGATGTAGACATGACTGTACAAGATGCCCGAGCCGGCGCTGCACGGGTTTTCGAAGATGGCGCTGGGCCCGCTGTCGCGCATCATCACCCGGCGTACCGAGCCCCACCTCAAGCTGCATTGATCTGCCGTTGCCCCGCTGTTTTCAACCCCAGGAGAATCGCATGACCGACATCGTGATCGTCGCCGCGCAACGCACGGCCGTAGGCAAGTTCGGCGGCTCGCTGGCCAAGACGGCGGCACCCGACCTCGGCGCCCATGTCGTCAAGGGCCTGCTCGCCAAGGCCGGCGTCGCGGGCGGCGCCGTGTCCGAGGTCATCATGGGCCAGGTGCTGGCCGCCGGCTCGGGCCAGAACCCGGCGCGCCAGACCGTGATCAAGGCCGGGCTGCCGAATTCGGTGCCCGGCATGACGATCAACGTGGTCTGCGGGTCGGGTCTGAAGGCCGTGATGCTGGCGGCGCAGGCGGTGCGGTGTGGTGACGCCGAGATCGTCGTTGCCGGCGGCCAGGAGAACATGAGCGCCGCGCCGCACGTGCTGCTGGGCTCGCGCGACGGCCAGCGCATGGGCGACTGGAAGATGGTCGATTCGATGATCACCGACGGCCTGTGGGATGTGTACAACCAGTACCACATGGGCACCACGGCCGAGAACGTCGCCAAGAAGTACGGCATCGGCCGAGACAAGCAGGACGCGCTGGCACTGGCCTCGCAGTTGAAGGCCGCCGCGGCGCAGGAGGCGGGCCGCTTCAACGACGAGATCCTGCCCTTCAGCATCGCGCAGAAGAAGGGCGACCCCATCGTCTTTGCCGCCGACGAGTTCGTCAACCGGAAGACCAGCGCCGAAGCCTTGGCGGGCCTGCGCCCGGCCTTCGACAAGACCGGCAGCGTGACGGCAGGCAATGCCTCGGGCCTGAACGACGGTGCGGCGGCGGTGCTGGTGATGTCGGCGGCGCGCGCGGCCGCGCTCGGCCTGCAGCCGCTGGCGGTGATCCGCGCTTACGCCAGCGCCGGCCTGGACCCGACCCTCATGGGCATGGGCCCGGTGCCGGCCTCGCGCCTGTGCCTGCAGAAGGCCGGCTGGAACGCGCAGGACCTGGACCTGATGGAGATCAACGAAGCCTTCGCCGCCCAGGCCTGCGCGGTGAACGAGGAGATGGGCTGGGACATCGGCAAGATCAACGTCAACGGCGGCGCCATCGCCATCGGTCATCCGATCGGCGCATCGGGCTGCCGCATCCTCGTCACGCTGCTGCACGAGATGCGCCGCCGCGGCGCACGCAAGGGCTTGGCGTCGCTGTGCATCGGCGGTGGCATGGGCGTGGCGCTGGCAGTCGAACTGGCCTGATTACCTTCATCAACCCGAGGAGACGAGCAATGAGTCAAACACGCGTGGTTCTGGTCACCGGCGGCATGGGCGGCCTGGGCGAGACGATTTCCACCAAGATGGTCGACGCCGGCTACAAGGTGGCGGTGACGTATTCGCCCGGCAACAAGACGCACGCCGAATGGGTGGCGCAGATGAAGTCCAACGGCTACGACATCCTGGCCGTGCCTTGCGACGTGGCCGACTTCGATTCGTGCGGCAAGGCCGTGGCCGACGTGCAGGCCAAGCTGGGCGCGGTGGACGTGCTGGTCAACAACGCCGGCATCACGCGCGACATGACCTTCAAGAAGATGGACAAGGTCAACTGGGACGCAGTGCTGCGCACCAACCTCGACAGCCTGTTCAACATGAGCAAGCAGGTGGTCGACGCGATGGCCGAGCGCGGCTGGGGTCGTGTGATCAACGTGTCGTCGGTCAACGGCAGCAAGGGGGCTTTCGGCCAGACCAACTATTCCGCGGCCAAGGCCGGCGTGCACGGCTTCACCAAGGCGCTGGCGCTTGAAGTGGCCAAGAAGAACGTCACCGTCAACACCATCTCGCCCGGCTATATCGGCACCAAGATGGTCACCGCGATTCCGAAGGAAGTGCTCGACAGCAAGATCCTGCCGCACATCCCGGTGGGCCGTCTGGGCAAGCCCGAAGAGGTGGCCGGCTTGATCATCTACCTGGCATCGGAGGAAGCCGCCTTCGTGACCGGCGCCAACATCGCCATCAACGGCGGCCAGCACATGCAATGAGCGGGCCGACATGATCAAGCATGGCATCGATCAGCAAGCAGCGCGGACCAGGAAAAGGTGAATAGCGCCTGGCCGCGGCGCGGACGATGATCGCACCGCGGCACCCCCGCCGCGCCGACGCAGGAGGAAATCGATGGACGCCCTGATCCTGGCCCGCATGCAGTTCGCAGCCAACATCACCTTCCACATCCTGTTCCCCACCATCAGCATCGGCCTGGGCTGGCTGCTGTTGTTCTTCCGCTGGCGCTGGCTGTCGCTGCGCAAAGCCGACGCCGCTGCGGCCCAGGGCTGGCTGGATGCCTACCGCTTCTGGACCAAGGTCTTCGCGCTGAC
>JANOZF010000171.1:0-12909 GCA_031429255.1 Rubrivivax sp. | reverse complement strand
GTCCAGGTGCGGCTTGGTCAGAAACACCGAGCCGATCGACAGTTGCACATGCCCGGCCAGCGCGTCGTTCATCAGCGGGCCACCGCCGCGGTAGGGCACATGCACAAGGTCGAGGTTGTCGCTCTTGGCCAGCAGCACGATGGCAAGGTGCCCGAGGCTGCCGGAACTGATGCTGCCGTAGCTCACGTTCTTCTTCGCCTTGGCCGCTGCAACCACATCGGCAAAGCTCTTGTAGGGCGAATCGGCAAAGGTGGCCAGCACCATGGCGCCAGTGCCCACCAGCGCCACCGCAGCCAGGTCCTTGCGCGTGTCGAAGGGCATGCTTGGCAGCAGCGCCGGGTTGACGGCGTGGGTGTCGAAGACGACCGCAAAGGTGTAGCCGTCGGCCGGCGCTGCGGCCACGCTGGCGGTGCCGATGGCGCCCGAGGCACCGCCCTTGTTGTCCACCACCACGGTCTGCCCCAGCGCCTGCTGCAGCGGCACGGCCAGGATGCGTGCCACCTGGTCCACCGACCCGCCGGGCGGGAACACGGCGACGAGCTTGATCGGTTGTTTGGCCGGCCAGGCTTGCGCCAGCGCGGGCGCGGCGCAGGCGAAGCTGCTGGCAACGACGCACAAGGTGATGAGGTTTTTCATGCCGCCATCTTCGCCCAGCCAAGGCCGGCAGCGTGTGCGCGGAAACACCCAGCCGCACAATGCGCCAACCTCTTCATCGACCCACAAACACCATGGCCCACCTGCCCTACGCCGACCTGGGACAAGCCGACGCCTTGCCCCTGGTGCAGCGCATCAAAGCCGAACGCGGCCATGTGCTGCACCTGTACCAGATGCTGCTGCACAGCGCGCCGCTGACTGAGGGCTGGCTTGGCTTCATGACCGCCGTGCGCCAGAAGCTGGACCTGCCCGCCGCGCTGCGCGAACTGCTCATCATGCGGGTGGCGCAGCTCAACGGCGCGCCCTATGAGGCGCAGCAGCACGAACCGATTGCGCTGAAAGTGGGCGTCACACCGGCACAACTGGCGGCCCTGCCGCAGTGGGCCGCGTCAGATGCCTTCAACGAGATGGAACGCGCCGCGCTGCAACTGTGCGACACCATGACGCAGCAGGTGCAGGTGCCACGTGCCACGCTGCTGGCGGTGCAGCAGCATTTGGGCGACAAGCAAACCGTGGAACTGGTGGCCACGGTCGCTTCGTACAACATGGTGTCGCGCTTTTTGGAAGCGCTGCACATCCAGGGTAACGACGCGCGCTGAGCAGAGCGCGGCAGCCAGAAAAAACGCCGGCACGAGCCGGCGTTTCAGCGTCCCGGGCGGCCAGCCCGGAAGGGGCGAATCAGCCCTTCACCGCAGACCGGCGGCGCACTGCAGCGGCACCCAACAGGGCCAGGCCCGCCAGCGCCAGCGAACCAGGCTCAGGGACTGCGTTGGTGCGCACGCCACCGCGGAAGTCGAAGACGTTGTCGTCGTAGTCGCGGTCACCGCCACCGAAGAGGTCCTCGAAGCCCACGCGCAACACGCCGCCGCCGAGGTTGTCAATGGCACCGTGGATCACGCCGTCGGCATTGCGGCCTGCGGGCCCAAGCTTGAAGACGTTGCCGTTGTTGGTCACGCGGATACCGAACACGAGTTCGTCACCGATGTTGTGGTCCACATCCAGCTGAGCCGCAGTGAGCGTGACGAAGGTGCCCGCAGGGTTGCCGTTGGGCGCGTTGTAAGCAATGAAGATGTCGGGCGAGGTCGAGTACAGGCGCAACTCGCTCAGAAACCCGGCCGTCGAGTTCTGCACGGTGACCGTCACGTCACCGCCGTTCCAGAACAGCTGGGCGCCGATCACCGGCGCCGCAGACACCGTGCCAGAAGCGCACAGCAGCCCAACCATCAAAGCGCCCGTGGCCAGCGTCTTGGCCCGGTTCATCGCCGAAAGAATGGTTCTCATGGTCTATTTCCTTTTTGTCGTGCAGGCTCATCGCAGCCGCTGAGATAACGCAACCATGAAGCATGCCGTTACAAAAAAGTTGTTCCTAATCAAAGAGATAGGAAACGAAAGGTCGAAAAGACCAAGGGCGATGTCAAGCGCATCGACGGCGCGCGAGCGCGGCGCAGACCGCTGCTACGCCACCGAGCGCAGCTGCTGCAGCAGCGTCGGCACCAGCTCCGACACTGTCGGGTGGATGTGCATGGTGCGCGAGATCGCGGTGTAGGGCAGCCCGGCCGCCATCACGTCCAGCAGCGAATGGATCACCTCGTCACCGTTCAGGCCCAGGATCGCCGCGCCCAGCAGGCGCTGGCTGTCGGCGTCGACCAGCACCTTCATGAAACCCTGCGTTTCACCGGCTTCGCGGGCACGGCCCACGCGCTGCATCGGCATCTTGGCGCGCAGCAGTTTGCGCCCGCTGGAATGGGCTTCGGCTCGGGCTTCGGTTTCGCTCATGCCGATGCGGCCGAGTGCGGGGTCGATGAAGAGTGCGTAGCAGGGAATGCGGTCGGAGATCTTGCGCGGGTCGTTGTCAAAGAGATTGGCAACCACGATCTCGTGGTCGTTCCAGGAGGTGTGCGTGAAGGCACCGCGGCCGTTGCAGTCGCCCACCGCCCACACGCCGTCGGCGCTGCTGCGGCACTGCTCGTCGACGACGATGTAGCCGCGCGCGTCGGTCTTGATGCCCGCCTCGTCGAGCCCGAAGTTGTCGGTGTTGGGCCGCCTGCCCACGGCCAGCAGCACGTGGCTGCCGACGATGGGCGGCTGGTCGCTGGCGCAGGCCGCGCCGACCGCGATACGGCTGCCCTCGCGCGACAGTGAAATGCACTCCGAGGCCATGGCGAAGCGCACGCCCTCGGCTAGCAAGATGGCGCGTATGCCGTCAGACACGTCTTCATCCTCGCGCGGCAACAGGCGCGCCGAGCGCTCCACCACCGTCACCTCGGCGCCGAAGCGCCGCATCATCTGCGCGAACTCCAGCCCGATGTAGCTGCCGCCGACGATCACCAGGTGCTCAGGGACTTCACGCAGATCCATGATCGACACGTTGTCGAGCGTCGGCACGCTGTCGATGCCCGGCAGGTCGGGGCGCACCGAGCGGCCACCGAGGTTCAGGAAGATGCGCGACGCGGTGAGGCACCGGCCACCGACCTCCAGCGTGGCGGGGGCCACGAAGCGCGCCTCGCCCGCGATCACCTCGGTCTGTTTCAGGCCCTGCAGCCATTCACCCAGACCCTGGCGTGAATGCTGGACGATGCCGTCCTTGCGCGCCATGACACGCGCCATGTCGACGCGCACCTCGCCGACCGAGAAACCGAACTCGTCGCCACGGCGGGCCTGGTGGATAGCGCGCGCGCTGGCAACGAGCGTCTTTGTCGGCACGCAACCCACGTTGACGCAGGTGCCGCCCAGGTGGCCCCGTTCGATGAGCGCGGTGCGCAAGCCTTCCTTGCTGCAGCGTGCGGCGATGGCCGGGCCGGCCTGGCCCGCGCCGACCACGATGGCGTCAAAAGTTTCGCTGTGCATGTCTTAAAGCCGGTTGCTGCTGCAGCAGGCAGTATGGGCGCGACCGGGCTGTTTGTGCCGGCTTCAGGCGCCCGGCATCAACACCAGAATCTGCCGCGCCATGCCGTCGGCGGCGCCACGATGCTGTGCCGCGAAGGCCAGCGCCCGAGCGGACATCAACGCGCGCTCGTCACTGCCGCTGAGGACCAATGCGCGCAGAACGGCGGCGGCCATGTCGGCAACGCGCAACGCCGCGCCAGTGGCCAGCGCCCCTTCAGCCGCCTGCGCAAAGTTAAAGGTGTGCGGCCCCATCAGCAGCGGGCAGCCGCAGGCGGCGGCTTCGATCAGGTTCTGGCCGCCCAGCGGCGCAAAGCTGCCGCCCAGCAGCGCCACGTCGGCAGCGGCGTAGTACAGCGCCATCTCACCCAGGCTGTCGCCGAGCCAGACATCGGCTTCAGCCGCCTCGGCAGGCGGCGCATCGCCCCAACCGCTGCGCCGCGCCAGCGTGAAGGCGTTGCGCGTGATGAGCGCGGCCACTTCGTCAAAACGCTGCGGGTGGCGCGGCACCACCAGCAACAGCGGCCGTGGCCCCAGACGCGAAGTCGGCAGCGTGCGCCAGGCGTCGAGCAGCATTGTTTCTTCGCGTTCACGCGTCACGGCTGCCAGCACGATTGGCCGCGCGAGCATTGCGCGCCAGGCCTTGCCACGCGCCAGCAATTCGGGTGCCGGCGTGATGTCGAACTTCAGATTGCCCAACACCTGAACCTGGGTCGCGCCGGACGCACGAAGCCGGGCCGCGTCGGCCTCGGTCTGCGCCAGCACCTGCGTCAAGCAGGCCACGGCCGGGTGCATCAAGACCGACAGACGTTCTCCCTTGAGGCGGCTGCGCTCGGACAGGCGCGCATTGGCCAGCACCATCGGCACGCCGGCCGCGCGCGCGGCGTGCAGCAGGTTGGGCCAGACCTCGGTTTCCATCAGCACACCCAGCGCTGGGCGGTGGTGTTGCAGGAAGCGGCGCACCGCGCCCGGCGTGTCATAGGGCAGCCAGGCCTGTGCGTCACCGCCCTGCAGCAGCGCCACACCGGCTTCACGGCCGGTCGCCGTGCTGTGGGTCAGCAGCAGGCGCAGGCCCGCGTGCTGCGCACGCAAGGCCTCGATCAACGGTGCCGCCGCGCGCGTTTCGCCCAGCGACACGGCGTGCAGCCACAGGCGCCCGGGTGCAGCGGCGGCGCGGCTGAGGCCAAGCCGCTCAAGCCACCACTGTCGGTAAGCCGGCTCTCGGCGCCCCCGCCACCACAATCGCGCGAAGTACAGCGGCGTCGCCAGGCGCAGCAGCAGCGAATAAGCGCCGCGTGCCAGCCACGCCGTCATGCCGGCCGCATACACGCCACTCAATGCGTCAGTCAATGCGCCGACGCGCCCACCTGCGCATCCGGCTTGACGCTGCGCAGCACGTCCATGAACTGCGCTTCGATGCGGTGCAGCGCGTCCTGCGTGTGGCCCTCGAAGCGCAGCACCAGCACCGGCGTTGTGTTGCTGGCGCGGATCAAGCCAAAGCCGTCGGCAAAGTCCACGCGCAGGCCGTCGATGGTGCCGACTTTGCCGCCTTCGAACTTCAGGCGGCCATCGGCCACCCGCGCCAGCAATTCAGCGACCACGGTGTGGTGTTCACCTTCGGCGCAAGTGACGTTGAGTTCGGGCGTGGAAAAGCTGGTCGGCAGCGCGTCGAGGAAGGCGCTCGGGTTCTTCTCGCGGCTCAGGATTTCCAAGAGGCGCCCCGCCGTGTACATGGCGTCGTCAAAGCCGTACCAGCGTTCACCGAAGAAGAGGTGACCGCTCATCTCACCGGCAAAAGGCGCATTGATTTCGCGCAGCTTGGCCTTGATCAGCGAATGCCCCGTCTTCCACATCAGCGGCTTGCCGCCGGCCTTGCGGATAGCCACCGGCAGGCGCTGGCTGCACTTGACGTCAAAGATGATCGTGCCGCCCTTGTGGCGCTTCAGGATGTCGCGCGCAAACAGCATGATCTGGCGGTCGGGGTAGATGATGTGGCCCTGCGCCGTGACCACGCCCAGGCGGTCGCCATCGCCATCAAAAGCCAGGCCCAGTTCAGCGCCCGTGGCGTGCACGACCTTGATCAGGTCGGCCAGGTTTTCGGGCTTGCTGGGATCGGGGTGGTGATTGGGGAAATCTCCGTCCACTTTGGAGTACAGGTCGATGACCTCGCAGCCCAATGCGCGCAGGATGGCCGGCGCGGTGGCGCCGGGAATGCCGTTGCCGCTGTCGACCACGATCTTCATCGGCCGCGCCAGCTTGCAGTCGCTGGTGATGCGGTGGCTGTATTCGGCCACGATGTCCATCCTGGCGCTGCGGCCGCGCTTGCTGGTGTAGCTCTCGGACTCGATGCGCTGGCGCAGCTTCTGGATGTCGTCGCCGTAGATGGCCCTGCCGGCCATCACCATCTTGAAGCCGTTGTAGTCCTTCGGGTTGTGACTGCCCGTGACCTGGATGCCGCTGCTGCAGCCGTGCTGGGCGCGCGTGGCGGCCACGTAGTACAGCATGGGGGTGGTGACGGCGCCAATGTCCACCACGTCCAGGCCGGTGCTCTTCAGGCCGCGGATCAGCGCCGCTACCAGGCCAGGCCCCGACAGCCGCCCGTCGCGGGCCACGGCCACGGCCTTTTCGCCCGCCAGCGAGGCTTCGCTGCCGAAGGCGCGACCCAGGTGTTCGGCAAAGGTCTCGTCGACGTTCTTGCCCACGATGCCTCGGATGTCGTAGGCCTTGAAGATGCTGGGGTCGATTTGCACGTCGAACAGTCCTGGGGTGTGAGTTGCAAGGATTGTAGGCAGCCGCTCAATCGGCCACCTTGGGTCGGATTGAGGGGCGCAGCCCACCGATGCTGGTCAGCGCAAGATGGTCCGACCGCACCCATCCTGAACCAGACCCGGCCGAAGGGGCCCCTTTTTGGCGGTCAAGCCCGCATCAACCGGGAGCACGGCAGCCCATGGCGTGCCTTGACATGCAGCGTCTGAAACGAAATGTGAGCGGGCAGCTATGGCTTACCCTGCTCTCCCGAGTAACGTGTGTAAACCTATACCAAAGTATGTTCTTGCTTGATCTGACGCTAGCGCACACTGCACGACCAAACTTCTATGCAGGCAACGTCCCGTGCTCGAGACCCTGTCTGCGCTGCGCCTCCGCAGCAGCTCCAGAAAGCCCGAACTGCAACCATCGAGCCCCGAAGTTGCTTGGGTGAAAAGCGAACCCGCCTTCATGGCACTGCGCCAGGCATGGAACCGGTTGGCAAGCCACTCCGAAGGCGGCGTTTTCATGAGGCACGAATGGTTCAATGCGGCCTGGCAATGGCGCCGGGCCGACAGCTGTTTGGCCATTCTGACGGTCAAGCTGGATGGCGCCATCATCGGCATCGCACCCTTGATCAGCCGAACCTCGCTGTGCCACGGCCTGAAGCTGCGCATACTGGCCTTTCTGACCGTCCCCGATACGCAATGGTGCGAGGTGCTCGCTGACCCGGCGCACGAGCACGAGGTAATGGCTTCGCTGTGCAGCGCCCTGTTGCAGGACAGCCCAAACTGGGACATCGTCAAGCTGGCCTGCCTGCGTGCGGACTCCCTGGTCAATCGCAGCGGGGCGCTGGAGCTCAATCGACAGGGGCTGGCAACGAAGACGCAGCAAAGCGGACTGAATCGAAGTGTCAATCTCACCCAGGGCTGGAGTGGCTACTACGCCAGGCGCAGCCGCAAGCTCAGGAAAAACAACAACCTGGTGGCCAATCGACTGGCCAGGGCCGGTGGCGCCGAGCTGCACTGGCTGAACGGCAGGCTCGAAGTCGAGCAACTGCAGCCTTTGCTGCGCAAGCTGGTGACCCTGTCGGCATGCAGTTGGAAAAAGGCCACCGGGCTGACGTTGAATCAACATGGGCCGGGCGACTTCATACGGCGCCTGACCGAATTGGCCTCAGCCAAGGGTTGGCTTTCGGTCTGGATGCTTGAAGTGGGCGGCAAGCCCGTGGCCATGGAGTACCAGCTCAACTTCAATGGCCATGTGCACGCACTCAGGGCAGACTTCGACGAGACCCACGGGAATCTTTCCCCGGGCTCGCACCTGAACTGGAAACTGCTTGAGCGCCTGTTTGCAAGCGGTGCCGAGCGTTATTGGCTGGGCCACGGCAACAACGCCTATAAGTTGCATTGGGCTGAACAAGGCGATGCGGTGTTCGAAGTGACCGCCTACAACCGCACCTGGGCTGGGCAATGCATGAGAGCATGGGATTGCTGGCTCAAACCGATGCTGAGCCACCTGAGGTCGTGGACGGTGATCGGCCGCGGCGCTTGCAACTGGCCATCTCACGCGACCAAACCTTCCGCATTGGCCTGCGGGTTTTTGGCGCCCCTGGCCGGCGCATCCGACGGGCGCCCACCACACCCGCCAGTCCCAGCCACCACATCGTCAGGGTGCCAGGTTCCGGCACCGCAGGCGCCAACCCACTGAACCCCATGCTGCCCTAGTCGAAACGCCCGGCATTTCCAAAATACTGCACTGCGCAGTCGCTGGAGATCAGGTTGTCGATCAAGGTTGGTGACCGTCTCGTGGCCCAGCACAGCAAAGGGCTGCGACGCCCCAGCAAAGGACCCGACCACGCTGGGGCGGCGGGCCAGCAGCTCAGGCTGACGATCACCAACGCGATCAACCGTCGCGCGGGCCCGCCTCGACCATCCAGCAACTTCCAGGATCCCCAGCCCAGCAGGCCCGGCTGCGGCAATCCATTTTCGGGAGTGACAGGGGCGCGGCGGTCGGTCATGGCTGGACTCCTCACCATTCTGGTGGGGGGCGTGCCGCCAGCACGCGGAGCGCAAGCTGCACCGTCCAGCCGACGAAACTACACGCCGCCCCGCTTCTGGTGGAGCCTCAATTTGTAAAGCTCTGCTACCAGGCCGTCTATGCGCTGGCGCGCACTGGCGCAGAAACCCGACGGCCCTTCCGCTTGCCAGCGCTTCAGGCCTTGGCGAGCCTGAAACCCGCATCCAGCAACAGCACCTCTCCGGTGGTCTTCAACGCGCCCGCTCCCAGCCACCAGACCGCGTCGCCCACGTCTTCGGGTTGAAGCACATCCTGCAGCGCCGCCTGGTCTGCCCAGGCAGCACGGCTCGGGGCATAACGCTCGCCCAAGCCTTCCTTCAGCCAGGGCGTTTCCACCAGGCCGGGCGCCACTGCGTTGACGCGAATGTGCGGCGCCAAGGCGCGCGCCAGGCCCACCGTCATCGCGTTCAACGCGCCCTTGCTCGCCATGTAGGCAATGGACGAGCCACGGCCCATCATCGAGGCGATCGAGCTGATGTTCACCACGGCGGCGTGTTTGCTCAACGGCGATTCGGGCTTGTGCTCTTGCAGCAGCGGGGCAAAGGCCCGTGTCAGTTGGTAGGCACCGACCACGTTGACGGCGTA
The DNA here is from genome assembly GCA_031429255.1 of Rubrivivax sp. Lineage (GTDB taxonomy): Bacteria > Pseudomonadota > Gammaproteobacteria > Burkholderiales > Burkholderiaceae_C > Rubrivivax. The sequence continues at coordinate 3,963 of JANOZF010000171.1, read as the reverse complement.
GATGCGGTGGAAGTCCTCGGCCTGCAGGCCGTCAAGGTCCTTGAGCGGCACGAACTTGGTGGCACCGGCGTTGTTGACGAGCACATCGGCGCGGCCGAAGTGCGCCTGCGTCTGCGCGGCCAGATTGCGGCACTGTGCGTCGTCGGCCACATCGGCCTGCACCACCAGTGCCCGCACGCCCAGCGCGCGGCACTGCGCGGCCACGGCCTCGGCCGGCTCGCGCTGGCGCGAGAAGTTGATCACCACGTCCCAGCCCTCGCGCGCAAAACGGCGCACGGTGGCCGCGCCGATGCCCGACGACGAACCGCTGACCACACACACCCGGCGTTCGCTCATGCACGTCTCCTGTGTCGACGAGGGCCGCTGCCCGAATCGCGCATCGTACAGAGGACCGCTGGGCGCGCAGACGACCCGGTTGTGGGTACAGGCCTCGGCCTTCAGCCACGCTTGGATTCGACACGCAGCCGCCCCTGGCGCGTGCGCGACTTCCATTCCGACACCTGGGCCTTGCGCTGCAGCGCCGTCAGCGTGTCGCGGCGGGCTTCGCGCAGCAGTTTGTGAAAGTTGCGCAGGCGCTCGGCGCTGACACCATCGCGCACCGCGCAACCGGGTTCGTTTTCGTGTTGGCAATCGCGAAAACGGCAGTTCAGCGCCAGACGCGTGACGTCGTCGAACGCAGCGCCCAGTTCGTCGGCATTACCGTCCAGGCGCAAGGTGCGCAGCCCGGGCGTGTCGATGACGCAGGCGCCGCTGGGCGTGAGGTGCAGCGTGCGTGCGGTGGTGGTGTGGCGGCCGCGGCTGTCGCCGCTGCGGTTGGCGCCGGTGTCGGCCACGGCGCCACCACACAGCGCGTTGGTGAGCGTGCTCTTGCCGGCGCCGCTGGAGCCCAGCAGCACCAGCGTTTGCGCCGGTTGCAGCCAAGCGGCCAGCGCTTGTGTAGCTGCATCGCTCAGCGCATTGACGGCCAGCGCCGGCGTGCCGGCGGGCAGCACAGCCAGCGCCTTTTGCAGCCGCGGTTCAGCGTCGCCACACAGGTCCTTCTTGGTCAACACCACCACCGCCGCCACACCGGCCATGCGTGCCAGCGCCACAAAACGTTCCAGCCGGCGCAAGCTGAAGTCGTGGTCCATGCCCATCACCAGCAAGGCCGTATCGACGTTGCTGACGATGACGGTGCGGGTGACCTTGTCGCGGCCATCGTGCAAACGCCGCGCCAATTGGTTGCTGGGTGGCACCCTCGCGTGGGCCCACCACTGGCCATGTTGATGGCGCTGCGCCAGCACCCAGTCGCCGACAGCGATGGCGTCGCCTTGGTCTTGAAGCTCGGCACGCAAGGCGGGCAGCATGCGGGCGGCATGTTGGTGTTCACCGTCGTGCAGCAGCAGGCTTTCCCGCTGCACCTCGGTCACGCGCAGCAGGTGCGACGTGTCGAGCCCGGCGTTGCGGTGCGCCATGCCGAAGAGGTGTTGCACCACGTGGGGCGTAAGCCCGATGCGGCGCAGGCGTTCAAAGTCCAGGGACGTTTGGACCAGGGTTTCGTTCATGTTGAATCAGCTTTCCTTGCAGGGCGGACCACGGCGGCACCGTGGCGCGCGCAGGCGCACAGCCACGGCAGTGCCACCGCCAACGGCGCAGGCCGTCAGCAACTCGGGTGACAAAGGAGTGGTCGGCCGGGACGCAGGAACGCAACGGCTGCAAGGTCAGCGGGTCACCGGATGGGCGGCTGAAGCCGCCCGGTTGACCGTCGGGCGGCAGGGGCCGCCATCGTGGCCATCGGGGCAACTGGCGTCGCCGTCAAGGCCATCGGAGCGACTGGCGTCGCCCGGTTTCTACGCTACATGCAGCGCCGCAGGCAGCCCTGCGCGCGGGCCGACAGCAGGGCAATTGGAGTGGTCTTCATGGCGGCCTCCTGTTGCGGAATGAGACGAGTCGGCACTGTGCAAGCGCTGCCCTTCGGCGTCAACTGCGAGTGGCGCACAGGCAACGCCCCGGGTGGCGTGGAGCCCAGCGCCGAGCAGCCTGTCAATAGACGGCATGGGTCCTGGAAGGGTCCCACCGCAATTGCCCCTTCTTGAAGTCCGCATCCGGCCAGAAAGCGACGTTGCAGGCGCTGGAACGACAGGTCCGAAAACGGCCAGCCGCAGCCGGCCAGGCGCCTAACATGCAGCCCATGGACCTCGACCCCAGCGCCTCATACCGTGTCATCCAGGCTCGCGACGCACGTTACGACGGGCGGCTGTTCGTGGGTGTTACCAGCACCGGCGTCTACTGCCGCCCGGTGTGCCGTGTGCGCTTGCCGCGGCCCGAGAACTGCCGCTTCTTCAGCACCCGCGTGCTGGCCGAGGCCGCGCGTTTCAGGCCCTGCCTGAAGTGCCGGCCCGAGATTGCACCGGGCCTGTCGCAGATGGACTCTTCGCGTGCGCTGGCCGACGCCGCAGCGCGCAGCATCGAACAAGGGCTGCAAAGCGGCACGCCACTGAACATGACGACGCTGGCTGCGCGCATGGGCGTCACCGACCGCCACCTGCGCCGCATCTTTGCGGCCACCCATGGCGTCACACCCATCGGCTACCTGAACACGCAACGCCTGCTGTTGGCCAAGCAGCTGCTGACCGACACGCGGCAACCCATCACCCAGGTGGCGATGAACTGCGGTTTTGGCAGCCTGCGACGCTTCAACGCGGCTTTTGTCGAGCACTACCGGCTCAACCCGACGCAGTTGCGACGCGCGCGCCCCGACTCAACCGCAGCCGCACGGTTGCCGGCGCGTCCTTCGGCACTGCGCCTGGCCTACCGCCCGCCGATGGACAGCGCTGCGTTGCTGGCCTTTTTTGCGCAGCGCGCAATGGCGGGTGTGGAAGAAGTCGACGGGGCCACGCTGCGGCGCACCTTGCGCTGGCGCCACCAGGGCCAGCAACTCGCGGGCTGGATCAGCGCGCAATGGGTGCCCGAACGCTTTGAAGTGCATCTGGTGCTGAGCGACAGCCTGCAACCGGCCAGCGGCGCCGTGATGCAGCAGGTGCGGCAGTGGCTGGACCTGGACGCAGAACCCGAACGAAGCGACGAGGCACTGCAGCGCCTGCCGGTGCCCTTTGTGCCCGGCACCCGCCTGCCCGGCTGCATGGACGGCTTCGAGACCGCCGTGCGCGTGATCCTGGGGCAGCAGGTCACCGTGAAAGCGGCGCGCACGCTGGTGCAGCGGCTGCTGCAGCGTTTTGGCTCTGCCATCGAAACGCCGTACCCGGGCCTGAACTGGCTGTTCCCGTCGGCCGCCACATTGGCTGAAGCCGACGCATCGCAGATCGGCGAGCTGGGCATCGTGCGCCAGCGCGTCGGTGCGCTGCAGGCACTGGCGCGTGCGGTGGGCAGCGGAGACATCGCGCTCGACCGCAGTGCACCGCTGGCCACCACGCTGGACGCGCTGCGCGCGCTGCCCGGTGTGGGCGAGTGGACGGCGCAGGTCATCGCGCTTCGTGTGCTGGCCTGGCCCGACGCCTGGCCGGCCAGCGACATCGGCCTGATGAACGCACTGGGCACACGCAACGCCAAGCAGATCGAAGCCATGGGCGAATCCTGGCGGCCCTGGCGCGGCTACGCCGTGGCCCGACTGTGGCACCACCTGGAGACCGGAACATGAAAACGCCTTCCACCCCCTTGCTGGCGCGCTGCCGCGTGCCGTCGCCGCTGGGCCCGTTGACGCTGGCGGCCACTGCCGCCGGGCTGGCCGGTGTGTGGTTCGACGACCAGAAACACCACCCCGGTGAACTGCAGGCGCCCGTTCAGCCGGGCCAGCGCTGGCTGACACTGGCCCGTGACGAACTACAGCGCTACTTCGAAGGAGGTTTGCAGCAGTTCACGGTGGCGCTGGACCCGCAGGGCACGGACTTCCAGCAACAGGTGTGGCGAGCCTTGCTGCTCATTCCCCATGGCCGGCTCAGCACCTACGGCCAACTGGCGCAGCAA
>JANOZF010000170.1:0-13718 GCA_031429255.1 Rubrivivax sp. | reverse complement strand
CGTTGTGCTTGGACGTGGGCCGATGACAAGTGCATGGCGGAACTCCTGACTGCACGCGCTGGCTGCGCGCTTGGCGTGACTGCAGAGTGCCCGCGCCTGCGGCCATTGACCATCAGGCCACAGAGCGTGGTGATGTAGGCCAGGGCCTACAGCAGCGGCTCGAGGGAGCCGGTTGCAGTGCCCATCAGACGCGCAACCAGCCCGCTGCGACCCCCGGCAGGCACGCCGCGAGGCACCCTTGCCCTTGGCGATAAACAGCACCGGCCGTCGCCTCGAGATGATGGGCAGCGCGGGCAGTGCGGGCCCACGCAGACGCCCTGTGTCTAGCGCTGCCCGCTCCAGTTCGCAGGCCGCTTGTCGATGAACGACTGCACACCTTCCAGCGCACTGCCGTCCATCATGTTGCAGGCCATGGTGCGGGCTGCGTCTTCATACGCAGCTGCGATGCCGCTTTCCAGTTGCCGGTAGAACAAGGCCTTGCCCATCGCCAGCGCCACACGGGGCTTGCCCACGATGCGGTCCACCAGCTGCGCCACTTCAACATCCAGCGCATCGGCGTCCACGACACGGTTCAGCAGACCCTTGGCCAGCGCTTCGTCGGCGCTGATGAAGTCGCCCGTCACCAGCATTTCAAAGGCTGCCTTGCGCGAGAGATTGCGCGACAAGGCCACGCTGGGTGTGCTGCAGAACAGGCCCAGGTTGACGCCGCTCACGGCAAAACGCGCGTTGCGCGCGGCCACCGCAAGATCACATTGCGCCACCAACTGGCAGCCCGCGGCCGTGGCCATGCCCTGCACGCGGGCGATCACCGGCACCGCCAGCTGCTGGATGGCAAGCATCATGCGGCCGCATTGCGCAAACAGACTTTCGTAATAGGCCTGTGACGGCTGGGCGCGCATCTCTTTCAAGTCGTGCCCGGCGCAGAACGCCTTGCCGTTGGCCGCCAGCACCACCACGCGCGCACCGGGGTCCGCGGCCACGCGGTCCAGCGCCTGCTTCAAGGCGGCCAACACCGCTTCGGACAAGGCATTGAAGGCCTGTGGTCGGTTCAGCGTGAGCGTGACCACGCCACGGTCATCGCGCTGGAACAGAACCGGGGCTTGATCGTTGGATGCGTCAGGGGTCATGGCGGGGCTCACTCAAAGGCTGAAGTCGACTTCGCACGCTCGCGCAGCTGGAACTTCTGGATCTTGCCGGTGCTGGTCTTGGGAATGGCCTCGAAGCGTATCTCGCGCGGCACCTTGTAGCCGGCCAGCAGCGCCTTGCAGTGCGCCACCAGTTCGGCCGCGCTGACGCTGGAACCGGCTTTCGTCTCGACATAGGCCACGGGTGTTTCGCCCCACTTGGGGTCGGGCTTGGCCACCACCGCGCAGGCCAGCACCGCGGGGTGGCGGTACAGCGCGTCTTCCACCTCCAGGCTGCTGATGTTTTCACCGCCGCTGATGATGATGTCCTTGCTGCGGTCCTTGATCTTCACGTAGCGGTCACTCTCCATCACGGCCAGGTCGCCGGTGTGGAACCAGCCGCCGGCAAATGCCTTTTCGGTGGCCGCAGGGTTCTTCAGGTAGCCCTTCATCACGATGTTGCCGCGGAACATGATCTCGCCCATCGTCTGCCCATCGGCAGGCGTGGGCTGCATCGTTTCGGGGTCGAGCACGGTCATGCCTTCCTGCAGCGGGTAGCGCACACCCTGGCGGCCGTTCAGACGCGTCTGCTCCGACAGCGTCTCCCCAGCCCAGGAGGGCCGCTTGACGGCCACGGCAGCGGGCCCGTAGACCTCGGTGAGGCCATACACGTGCGTGATGTCGAAGCCCATGCGCGCCATGCCCTCGATCATGGCCGCCGGCGGTGCAGCACCGGCCACCATGCCGCGCACTTTCTGCGCAATGCCGGCGCGCAAGGCCGGGTCGGCGTTGATGAGCAGGTTGTGCACGATGGGCGCGGCGCAGTAGTGGTCGGCGCCGTGCTCCCGCATCGCCTGCAGGATGGCAGCCGCCTCCACGCGGCGCAGGCAGATGTGGGTGCCGCCCAGCATGGCCACGGTCCATGGAAAGCACCAGCCGTTGCAGTGGAACATCGGCAAGGTCCACAGGTACTTCGGAAAGTGCGGCATCGTCCAGGTGGCAGCGTTGCACACCGCATTGAGGTAAGCACCCCGGTGGTGGGTGACCACGCCCTTGGGGTCGCCGGTGGTGCCGCTGGTGTAGCTCACGGCGATGGCGTCCCATTCGTCGGCGGGGCCGGGCAGCGCGGCCAGCGGCTGGTGGGCAGCCAGCAGGGCCTCGTACTCCAGAGCGCCGAGCCTTTCGCCGGGCCCGCTGTATTCGCTGTCCACCACGTCCACCACCTGCACCGTGCGGCCATGTTCACGCAACAGGATGGCCAGCGCCTGGGCCACCACGGGCGCGAACTCGCGATCAGCCAGCAGCACCTGCGCTTCGCAATGGTTCATCTGCCAGGCCAGCAGCGGTGCGTCCAGCCGGGTGTTCAAGGTGTTGAGCACGGCACCGATGCCGGGCACGGCGTAATGTGCCTCCACCATTTCCGGCGTGTTGTGCAACATCGCACTGACCGTGGTACCCGCACCCACGCCCAGGTGCTGCAGCGCGGCTGCCAGGCGCGCGCTGCGCTCGCGACATTGCGACCAGTTGTAACGCCGAAGGCCGTGCACAACGGCAGGTAGGTCACCATAGATCTCGGCACTGCGCTCGACGAAACTGATGGGCGACAGGGCGCGGAAATTGGCCTGGTTGGGGTTCAGATGCTGCTGGTAGATGTTCATGTCACGGTTCCTGCAAAAGCACGGTAGCGGCAACTGCCAAGTGTGCACCCGCCGGCCACGGTTTCTGGCTGCGCCGGCCGGCTTCACCCGCCCCTGCGCCCTCACAGAGGGTTCCCTCATCCCTGCAATGGGGTGCTGCAAAAACCGGCAGCCGCAGGAATACTGGCTCACGTGCATGGAATTGCGTCGCGGCCTCAGGCCCCTTGTTCACCGGGCAAGGCCGGCCCGAAGCCCGCCAGCGAAACCACACGATGCCAGGAGCCCGCGGGACGATGCAGACGGCGCAGGCCGCAGCTTTCGCCAGTCAGCCCATCCTCACACCACGCTCATCCACAGGACCCAAGCCATGTCTCTCTTGCTCGCAAAGATCGCCTTGCTGATGCTGGTGGCAGCAGGGCTGGGCGGTCTGGTCGCGTGGTGGCTGGTACGGCGTCAACTCCAGGCCATGGCCGCCGAGCAAGCTCGCCATCAAGCCGATTGGGCGCTGTGGCGGCAGCAGATCGATCGCCGGCTCGACGAGCGGCCCGAACCCGACTGGTCACCGTTGATGCACCGCCTGACTGCGCTTGAAAAGGCTGTCAGCGGCATACGGCTGCCGACGCCTGAGCCGACCAACCTGCGCCCGGTGCTCGATGCCGTGGCGTCGATCCGCTGGCCCGAGGTGCCGAAGGTGAACCTCGAGGCGGTGCAGGCCCGTCTGCTGGCAATCGAAGAGTCCATCAGGGGCACGGCCCAGGCAGCGTCCAGTCTGCAGCCGCTGATGGCCAGCCTGCTGGAGCTGCAGCGCGCGGTGGCGGCCATTCGCATCGCCCCGGCCACCAGTGTGGACCTCACGCCGGTGCTGCAACAGTTGGCGCTGTTGCAAGTGGCCACTGAAGCCGCCGGCGCACGAAAAGCCCCGCCCGCAGCCTGAGCTGCGCGGTCTGGGTTGACTTGCTGCGGCATCGACAGCGCAAGCCATCTGATCGCGAGCCCCTGCCTCCCTGCGTAGCTGAAGACCGGCGCCGTGCAGGCGTCGGTTGCCCTGCAATTCGAGCGTTACAGTGCAGCTCCACCGCATACGCCGGATACAGGAGCAAAGCATGAGCCGCTTTTCCACGCAAACGCGGGCCGCCGTCAGACCCCCGGTCCGGGCCTTCGTATGTGCCCTGTTGTTGGCCACCACCAGCGCCTCGGCCCAGGACAGCCTGGCCAGCGAACCGCGCACCTGGCTGCAACTGCATGGCACCTTGGGCCAATGGCGACTGACCACCGAGGGCAGCGACACCTTCGGCTTCAGCACTTCCACGCCACTGCAGGCCGAGTCGCAACTGGGGATGAAGAAGCAGCACGGTTTCGCGGGCGTGGCCCTGGGCCGCCGCATCGGGCAGAACTGGCGCATCGAGCTCGACCGCACATCAGCCAAGCGCTCGGGCAGTGCAGTGCTGGCCAGCGACCTGTCGTCGGACGGCAGCACCTTCGCGCGCGGCACGACGTTGCGTTCCGAGATCTCGCTGACCACGCTGCGCATCAACGGCGGCTGGTCGCTCTTGCACACCAGTGAGCAGGAAGCCGGCCTCATCGTGGGCGGGCAGTGGGTGTCGGTGTCGCGGCACTTCGATGGCCAGCAACGGCAGGGCGTCAACTCGCTGACGCCCGTGGTGGCCAGCAGCTCCGACGTGGCACCCTTTCCGATCATCGGGGGCTATGGCAGCTTCAAGCTGGGCAGTGCCTGGCGGCTCACCGGGCGGCTCGAACTGGGCCTGGGTGGTGATTTGCATCAGCAACTGCAGCTGGGCGCGCAGTGGCAGGCCACACCCAACCTGGCGCTGAGCGCAGGCTACCGAGCAACCCGCACCGACGTCGACCTGCTGTTCGGCTTCATCGCCTGTTGCAGCCAGGTGAAACTCGACTACCGGGTGCACGGTCCCAGCCTGGGCCTGGAACTGGCGTTCTGAGCGCGGTCGCGGCCGTGGTCCCGGGCCCGGCCTGATACGGGCGCGATCCCGCGCTCACGCCGTCAGTTCAACAGGCGTGGGGCCTGCGGCCCCGCGGGTGCGGCGGCTGCCGACGACGCCACCGCCAGACCCCAGTCGGCGTCGACGAGGGCCTTTTCCAGCAGGCGCGACAGCGCGGTGCACATGTCGCCGGTCAGCTGCACCGACAGGCTGCGACCGTGGTCGTCGCGCAGGCGCAGCATCATGCCTGGGCCATCGGCGCGTGGGCCCATGTCGGCGGCGATGGGCAACATCGGCTCGGGGCCGAGCGGCTGCGCCGTGGCTTGCGAATTGAACGGCGCCGTGAAGTCGGCGCCCGGCAAGGGGCGCGCGCGTGCCGTCTGCGCCAGCATCTCGTGCGCTTCCGGCACCATTGACGCCGCCTTGGGTGTGTGCGCCAGGCTGGACTGGCCCACCAGGTTCTGAAACGGCCGCCAGATCTGGCTGAACATGCGGCGCGTCAGCCAGGCCGAAAACATCTCGCCGGCCTGAGTGCGCACCTGCCACAGGATCCGGTCGGCAGCCGGGTCGTAACGCACCTGCATCTGATGTATGTCCACGGCTCGATTCTAGGTGGCGGGCGCGCTGCTGCAGGGTGCGCGACGATGGGGGTTGCGGCGGGTGTCGGCCGAGCCTGGTGGGTAGCTGGCGGGTGGCTGGCCGGTAGCTGGTTCAGCCATGGCATGGCCGCCCCGCCTTCAACCAAAGCGGCCTTGCAGATACCAGTGCACCTCGCCCGATGCGGCCGGCACACGGTCGCGGAAGACCCAGACCAGGCCACCGTCTTCAGCCATGCCGATGAAGTAGTCGCGTGCCACCACGGCGGCGTCCCACCAGCCGGTTTCGATGCGTTCGGGGCCGCTGACCAGTTGCAGCGCGCGGCCTTGCAGCAGCGGCAGCGCGTCGCGCTCGGCCAGCGGCAACGGCTCGGGCAGCAGCCACACCGGGCGGTGCAGCGGCAGCGGCGGCGGGCCATGCGGGTTGCGTTCGGCCACGGCGGCCACCGCCGCCGCAGCGGCTGCGGCGGGCACCGTGGGCACCGGCCCCTGCGCCGGCACCGAAACGCTGGAACGTTCGGGCCTGAAGTCGGCCACCGGCAGCACACGGTGCACCTGCTCGGGCCCCAGGCGTGCGCACAGGCGTTCCAGCAGCCGCACCAGGCCTTCGGCGCGGCTGCTGCCGGTGGGGAACAGCTCGCCGTTGGGCGCGGGTGCGGCCACCAGGTGGCGGCACAGCAGTTGCAGCTCCAGCGTGGGCGCGGCCAGCGTGCAATGGGCCAGGCGCTCGCGCAGCAGCAGCTGCAGGTGCGCGGGGTCCAACGCCGGCTCGGCCAGCGGCACCTGCAGTTCGGTGGCGGCCGGCGTTTTGCCGCGGTCCTGGCTGCGCTGGCGCTCATGCAGCATGCGCAGCGTGAAGCCGCCCACGCGGCCCTGGCGCGCCTGCGCCCAGGCCACCAGACGCGCCAGCAACACACCGGCACCGTGCAGCACCTGGTCGGTGTTTTCGGCGCGGGCATACAGCTCCAGGCGGCTGTCAAAAGCCGGCGGCGGCGTGAGCCAGCGGCGCGGGTCCTTCTGCCGACCCAGTGCACGGTCCAACTCGTCCAGCACCGCCTGGCCGAAGCGCCGTGACACGCCGTCGCGCGGCAGCGCCTGCAGGTCGGCCACGGTGTGCAGACCCATCGCCTGCAGCACGTCGGCATGTGCGCGGCAGGCCGCCAGCAGGGCCAGCGGCGCGCGGCCCAGCAGCGCCTGCAGCGCCTGCAGATCGGTGGCGTGATGGCCCAGCACCCAGCGCTCGGGACTGGTGATGGATGAGGCTGTTGGCGCAGCAGCGGGTGCTGCGGTGCGCATGGGCGTGGGCGTGGGCGTGGATACGGTTGCCACTGCAGATGAGGATGCGGATGCGGATGCGAAAGCGGTGACGGAAGCAGAAGCGGACGCGGATGTCGTCGCCGCGTGGCTGCCCATGGGTGCCACGGCCGCGCCGGCTTCGGTGCCGGCAGCGGCCGGTCTTGCCAGCTGCGCCAGCAACGCCGCCCCCAGCGCGGTGGGTGCCGCGGCCAGCTGCACCTGGTGGCCCAGCGGCGCCACCGCCTGCAGCAGCTGCCGGCGCAGCCGGGCGAGGCCACCAAACAGGCGCAGACTGGCCTGCACGTCCAGCAGCACGGTGGGGCCTTCGTGGCGGTCTTCGGGCGCGCGGGCGTGCAGGCACACCGAGGGCGTGAAGGCCAGCGCCGCATGCACCACCGCCTGCACGGCCGCGGCCTCGCGCGCGGCGTCGCTGTCGGCCACCAGCAGGTCGGCCGCCAGTGCCAGCGCGGTGGCGCGCTTGATGCCCGGGCGCAGGCCGCGTGCCGCTGCGGCGCGGTTGACGCTGTGCACGCGGTGCTGGTCGATCAGCACCACGGAGCGCGGTTCGGCGTCAGGATGCGCTGGCGGCAGGCTGGCGCAGAAGGCCTCCAGCGGCAACAAGGGCAAGTGCAGGGCCAGCCACAGCATGGGTCTGTGCGGGTGTTGACAACGGGCAGGCCTGGATGGCTGCGGCCAGCCGGCAGCCAGCGCCGCGCTTACAGCGCCATCCGGCCCGGGCCGGATGGCGCGGACGACGGCCCGCCCCATGCAGCGCCAGGCGGGTTGGCGCCGTTCAAGCCCAGGCCTTGAGCCTTGCCATGCGCTGCGACATGCGCTGCGACATGAGCAGCGGCAGCACTGCCATCGACATCGGCGGCCAAGCCGGCCGCAGTGCCGGATGCAACCGCGCTTTCGGCTTCACCGCTTTCTGCTGCAGCGGCTTCTGCTGCACCGGCTTCTGCTGCAGGGCCTTGTGCAACAGCGCCTTCACCCATGGCCCACACCGCATGTCGCGCCGGCCCTCGCAGCGCCCGCGCCAGTGCCGGCGCCGACAGCACGGGGGGCAGTTCCAGCATCAGTGGCTCGGCCAGCGGTGCGCCGCGGCGTTTGACGATGGACACGCGCAGCAGGTCGGGCCCCCAGGCCGACAACAGCAGGCGCAGCGGCGCGGCGCTGGCGCGGCTGCGTTCTTCAGCCGCGCGCAGCAGGAACACCGGCCCTTCGTGCGACTGCGCCGCCAGCTGCAGCCGGCGCAGCGCGTCGGCCGGCAGCCGCGCCGGCAGCCAGGCCAGCACCGCCCCCACCTGCCCGCTTTTCAGCGCCTGCTCCAGCGCCCACAGGATGTCGGCTGCGGGCACGCGGGTGCCGGGCTTGGCCTGCAACCCGTGCCTGAAGGCCGGTGAAGCGCCCGCGGGCGGGTACGCTGAGGCCGCGCCCTGCGCCGCGTGCGCCGAAGCCGCGCCATGCGCCGCGTGCGCTGAAGCCGCGCCCTGCGCTGACGCAGACCCGGCCACAGAGCCCGCCGCCTGCACCCCGGCAGGACGCACCGCGCGCGACTGCACGATGACCTGCTGCAGCATGTCCAGCCCCAACGCCCCCAGTGCCCAGGGGCACGGCGCGGCCGGGGGGTCGAACCACATCACGCTGCGCTGTTGCGCCTGCAAGCCCACCAGCACCGGCGCCAGCAGGCGCAGCTCACCCACGCCCGGGTGCGGCAGCAGCAGTTCGGTCAGCGTGCCGGCGGGCCAGCCGCCGCCGGGCAACTGGCGGTCGAGTTCGGCAAAGCCGCTGGCCCACACAGCGTGCGCCGCACGCCCCACCTGGTGCGCACGCCACAGCGCCGGGTGCAGGGTTTCGGGGGCGTGGCTGCGGGCAGGCGTGCCCCCGGCACCTTGCCCCTGAGGCAGCGCAGAGGCTGCAGGCGCAACCACCAGGGCCGGCACCGTGGGCGCGGCCGACGGCGGCATGCGCGTGAAAGCACGGATGCCGCTGCGTGCCAGGGGTTGCGCCGCCAAGGGTGCCGCCGCCGACGCCGCAGTCGTGCCGACTGCAGCCGCTGCAGGCTGGGCAAAAAGGTCAGGATGGTTGGCGGGCAGTTCCACCCAGATACTGTATGTGCATACAGTCTTTTATGCAAGACTGCGCGCGTGCGCCCCCCTCAGCTGCTCGCGGCGCTGGCTGCCGAGGCGTCGTTTTCTGCCGTCGTGACCGGCCCCTTGCCGCTGAAGCGGTCCAGCGCCAGATAGATGACGGGCGTGATGTACAGCGTCACGGCCTGCGAGAACACCAGCCCACCCACCACCGCCAGGCCCAGCGGCTGGCGCAACTCGGCGCCGGCACCAATGCCCAGCGCAATGGGCAGCGCGCCGCACAGCGCCGCCAGCGTGGTCATCATGATGGGCCTGAAGCGCAGCACGCAGGCTTCGCGGATCGCCTGCGCGGGTGTCATGCCCTGGTGGCGCTGCGCGTCCAGCGCGAAGTCGATCATCATGATCGCGTTCTTCTTCACGATGCCGATCAGGAGCAGGATGCCGATGGTGGCGATCAGGGTCAGGTCCTGGCCAAAGATCATCAACGTGGCCAGGGCGCCGACCGCTGCCGAGGGCAGGCCGGCCAGGATGGTGATGGGGTGGATGTAGCTCTCGTACAGCACACCCAGCAGCACGTAGATGACCAGCAGCGCCGAGACGATCAGGATGGCCTGGCTGCCCTGGCTCTTCTTGAACACCGCCGCGTCACCGCCGTAGGTGGCAATGATGCTGGGCGGCATGTTGATCTTGTCGCGCGCCTCGTCGATCTTCTGCGTGGCGTCGCCCAGCGCCGTGCCCGGAGCCAGGTTGAACGACACCGTCACCGCCTGCAGCTGGCCCACGTGGTTGATGGACGTGGGCCCGAGGCTGCGCGTCACGGTGGCAAAGCTGCTCATGGGCACCAGCGCGCCGGTGCCGGCACGCACGTAGATGCCGCCCAGCGCGGATTCATCCAGCTTGGCTTCGGGCGACACCTCCATGATCACCTGGTAACTGTCGGTGGGCAGGTAGATGGTGGACACCTGCCGTTCACCGAAGGCGCTGAACAGCGCGCTGCGCACCGACTCCATCGACAGGCCCAGGGTGTTGGCGCGTTCGCGGTCGATGCGCAGCTGCGCCTGCAGGCCGCGCATCTGGGCGTCGCTGGTCACGTCGCGGAAGACCGGATCGGCGCGCAGCCTGTCCTGCAGCTTGGTGGCCCACTCGTAGATCTCGTCGGCCTTCACGCTTTGCAGGATGTACTGGTACTGCGCCTTGCTGGAACGCCCCCCCAGCTGCAGGTTCTGGATTGGCCGCATGAACACGTTCAGCCCCGCCACGCCGCGAAGTTTCTTGCGCAGCCCCTCGATGACCTGCTTCATCGGCAGGCGTTCGCCGCGGGGTTTCAGCGAGATGAACATGCGACCCGTGTTCTGCGCGCCACCACCCCCGTTGAACGAGCTGACGTTCAACACATTGGGGTCGGCGCGGAACACGGCCGCAGCCTGTTCCTGCAGCCGCACCATCTGCGGAAACGACGTGTCCTCGGCCGCCTCGGTGCTGACCGAGATCTGGCCGATGTCTTCCTCGGGAAAGAAACCTTTGGGAATGACCATGAACAGCCACACCGTGGCCACGAAGGTGGCCAGCATCACGACCAACACCGCCCAGCGGTGAACCAGCGCGAAATCCAGCGTGCGCGTGTAGGCGGCCAGCAGGCCGTCGAAGCCGCGCTCGAAGCTGCGCACGATGGGGCCGGGGGCCTTCTTGTGCGCTTCATCGGTGAGAAAGCGGCTGGCCAGCATGGGCACCAGGGTCAGCGACACGAAGGCCGAGACCAGGATGGCCAGCCCCACCACCACCGCGAATTCGTGGAACAGCAGGCCGATGACACCCGGCATGAAGAAGATGGGAATGAACACCGCCACCAGCGAGGTGCTGATGCTGATGATGGTGAAGCCCACTTCGCGCGATCCGCGCAGCGCGGCCTGGAACGGCTTCTCGCCGTTTTCGACGTGGCGGATGATGTTTTCCAGCATCACGATGGCGTCGTCCACCACCAGGCCCACGGCCAGCGTCAGACCCAGCAGCGACACGTTGTCCAGGCTGTAGTTCAAGCCCCACAGCAACGCCACCGCGCCCACCAGCGACACCGGCAGGCTGAGCGTGGGAATGACCGTGGCCACGAAGCGGCGCAGGAACAGGAAGATCACCAGCACCACCAGCGCGATGGTGCCGATGAGCGTCAGCGAGACGTCGTGCAGCGCCTCGCGCACCGACTGGCTGCGGTCGTTGGTGGGAATGATGCGCACCGACTGCGGCAGCTGCGCCTGCAGCTCCGGGATGCGCGCACGCACGGCGTCGACCACGCGCACGGTGTTGGCGCCCGGCTGGCGGTACACGGCCAGCGTGATGCTGGGTTCGCCGTTGAGCGTGCCGAAGGTCTTGATGGTCTCCAGGCTGTCTTCCACCGTGGCCACGTCACGCAGGCGCACCACGTTGCCGCCCTTGTTGGAGACGATGAGGTCGGCAAACTCGCCGGCGTTGCGCAGTTGCCGGTTGGCCTGCAGCACCAGGGTCTGGCGCGTACCTTCCAGCGTGCCCACGGGGGTGTTGCTGTTGGACGCCTTGAGCGCGCTGCTGAGCTCGTCCAGCCCCAGGTTGCGCGCGGCCAGGGCCTGCGGGTTGACGCGCACCCGCACGGCGTAGCGCTTGGCGCCGAAGATGTTCACCTGCGCCACGCCCTGGATGGTGCTGAGCGTGGGCGACAGCAAGTGTTCGGCATAGTCCTGCAGGTCGGCCGGCGACAGCGAGGGTGACGTCAGCGCCATCAACAGCACGGGCGAGTCGGCCGGGTTGACCTTGCGGTAGGCCGGCAGCTGCGTCATGTCCTGCGGCAAGGCGCGCTGCGCGCGCAGCAAGGCCGCCTGCACGTCCAGTGCCGCGCCGTCGATGGCGCGGCCTTCGGCAAACTCCAGTGTCAGCGAGGTCGAGCCCAATGTGCTGGAGCTGCTGATCAGGTTCAGGCCGGGGATGGTCTGGAACTGCTTTTCCAGCGGCAGCGCCACCGAGATGGCCATCGTCTCCGGGCTGGCTCCGGGCAGCGACGCCGAGACGTTGATCACCGGCGTGTCGTAGCTGGGCAGCGCGGCCACTGGAATGCTGCGCAGGCCGATGACGCCGGCCAGCACGATGGCCAGGTTCAGCAGCACCGTCATCACGGGGCGGCGGATGAACAGTTCTGACAGGTTCATGGTGCACTCCTGGAAGCCGACCTGGATGCCGCAACCGCAGCGCCCGACGCTGCGGCTGACGCAGCGCCTGACCTGGGACCTGAGGCAGCGCCTGATGCAGCACCAGACGCCGCACCAGACGCAGCACCTGACGCAGCCCCCGAGGCACCACCACCCTTGCCGCCCCCCTTGCCACCGCGGCCTTCACCGGGCTCGCGCGGACGTTCGATCACCGTGGAGCCGGGGCGTACGTTCTGGCGCCCGTCCAGCACCAGGCTTTCACCGGGCTTCACGCCGCGCACGGCGGCTTCTTCGCCCATGGCCTGAAGCATCTCCACCGGGCGCGGCGTGGCCTTGCCGTCCACCACCGCATAGACAAAGGTGCCGCGCTGGCCCTGCACCACGCTGGCCATGGGCACCACCACCGCATCGGTCAAGGTGCGCACCGTCATGCTGGTCTTCACATAGGCGCCAGGCCAGAGTTTTTGCTCGCGGTTGGCAAAGCGCGCCTTCACCTTCACGGTGCCGGAAGAGGCGTCGATGAAACTGTCGACGAACACCAGCCGGCCGGTGGCGACCCCCTGACCGGCGGGGCTGTCGGGCAAGGTTGCTGTCACCGGGGCCTTGCCGGTGGCCAGCGCAGCCAGCGCGTCGGCCAGGTGACGCTGCGGCACGGCAAAGCTCACGTCGATGGGGTCCACCTGCGTGATGGTCAGCATGGTGGTCTGGTTGGCCAGCACCGCACTGCCGGTCGACACGTTGACCACGCCCACGCGACCCGCCAGCGGCGCCAGCACACGCGCATAGGACAGCGACACCTTGGCCGCATCCACGGCGGCGCGGTCGGCATTGACGGCCGCCCCTTGCGCTTCCACCACCGACTGGCCGCTCTCGACCGCCGCCTCCGACACGAACTTCATCGCCACCAGTTCCTTGCTGCGCGTGAGTTGACGCTGTGCGTCGGCCAGCGCGGCTTCGTCACGCGCCATCTGCGCACGCAGCTTGGCGACGTTGGCTTCGTCAGCGCGCGCGTCCAGCGTGAACAGCGGTTGACCGGCCTTCACGAACTGGCCGTCCTTCACATGGACCTTGCTCACCACGCTGCTGACCTGCGGCTTGATGTCCACCGCGTTCTCGGGCGCCACCGTGCCCGTGGCTTCCACCACCACGGGCACGTCGCGCTTCTGCGCGCGCACCGTGGTCACCACCACCGGCGGCGCGCTGGCCACGGGCGCAGGTGCAGGGGCCGCAGCCGCACCCGAGGCCGCAGCCGATGCGGCAGCAGCCGACGACGCCGCCGGCAGGCCAGGGTCTGGCTCGGGCATCTTGCGGTTGCAGCCACTGAGCATGAAAGCCAGCGCGCACAGCGCTGCTGCTGAAGCAGGCGAAGTAAACAGATGGCGGGTCGGGTACTTCAAGCGCATCGGTCACTCCGGGGGTACGCGCCTCGCGACACGCAGGGTTCATCTGGGGCCGGCCTGAATCAGGGTCTGGCATTGTGGTCTGCAAGCCGGCAGGGCCTGCAGACCAGTCACCAGGGAACCGCCTGCGGCGGCGCCGAATCTGGGCTGCTCCCACGCATGCGGCAAGGCAGCGCGCTGGATGGCGTCGATTGCCAACTTGCGGCGGGCATGCAACTCGTGAGAGCCCTGCTGGGCTGGGCTGGGCTGGGCTGGCCTGGACTGGACTGGGCACTGTACGGACGGTCGACCGTTCGGGCCAGCTTAGCATCTGGCAACGCGCCGCGGCCTCGGGACTTGCATGTGCCAGCGCCACGAAGGCGGGGCCGTCCACGACCATCGCCTGTCAGGCGCCGCCCGGCCCCAGCAACTGCGCCACCTGCTCGCGCAGTCCAGCCAGCGTCA
>JANOZF010000169.1:0-22391 GCA_031429255.1 Rubrivivax sp. | reverse complement strand
GCTGCCGCACGCCGCCGGCAAGCCTTGCCGTTCCCGACCAAGTGCGACCAGCGTCGTCGGCTTGACCCGTCGTGACGAACCACGTGGGCCATTCCCAATCGGTCCGACTGGTGCTGCGTGTTGCAGTCAATGCTTGGCGTGTGGAACCGGCCCGATCTTGCGCGGCAGGCAAGGGTGCAGCAGTGGCAAGACAACGCGGTCGGATGCATGCGTGAGGGGCACGTGAGCGCACTGGCGCCGAGCACCGATATCAGACAACTGTCTGATACTTCGGCCTTGTGCCAAAGAAAAAGGGGTTACGTTCGCACGTAACCCCTTGATTTTTATGGCTCCCCGACCTGGGCTCGAACCAGGGACCTACGGATTAACAGTCCGGCGCTCTACCGACTGAGCTATCGAGGAACTGAGCCCAAGAGTATAGCTCGAAACTTTGCGGCTTCAGTCGGCTCTGCTGCGCATCACAGGCTCAACTGCACGCTGGCGTGCCATTGGCGCGCGGGCAGGGGGTATAGATAGGCATGACCGAATTGGTAGGGTGCCTCTTTCCAGGCGCGCTGGTCGGTGGCGTTGTCGACGCCCAGGCGCCAGGTTGTCGCCAGGCCGCCCAGCTTGGTGGCGTAGCGTGCGCCGAGATCCAGTCGTGTCCA
Source organism: Rubrivivax sp. (assembly GCA_031429255.1). Taxonomy (GTDB): domain Bacteria; phylum Pseudomonadota; class Gammaproteobacteria; order Burkholderiales; family Burkholderiaceae_C; genus Rubrivivax. The sequence continues at coordinate 21,744 of JANOZF010000169.1, read as the reverse complement.
GCCAGGTGTCGATACGGTGTTTTCCGGGTCCACCTTGCGCTCGCCTTCGTGGGTGGCGAAGGCCAGCAGGCTCAGGCCAGGCACCGCAAGCAGGTTGTAGGCCGCCTGCAGCTTGAGCGTGCGCGCGGGCACGTTGGTCGGCTCCAGTCCTTCCTGGGCCGGATCCAAGGTGCCTTCAACCCGGGCCTTGAGCAGCATGGCACTGCCACGCAGGCTGACCGGGCCGGCGCTCCACTCGGCATCGGCCTCGATGCCGCGGTGATGCTGGCTGCCATTGTGCTGGCGCGTGCAGGTGCGGGCCGCGCCACAGGCACCGATGTCGCTCCACAGCGGGCGGTCGATGTCGAAGGCCGCCACGTTCCAGGTCAGCTTGCCCTGGCGTTGTTTCAGTCCCAGTTCGAGCTGCCGGCTCTTCAGCGCGGGCAGCGGCGCGCCGGCGTTGGTGTAGCGGCTGCGGTTGGGTGCCACCTCGCTCTCGATGCCCTGGCCCGCGTTGACGTAGGCCATCAGGCCGAGTGCGATGTCGTGCGAGACGCCGGCCCAGGGGGTGGTGAAAGCCTGTGCGTAGCTGGTGGGCCGGCTGCCATCGGTGCGCACGCTGTCGCGATGGATGCTGGTGTGGCGCAGACCGGCCCACAAGTTCGTGCCTGGGCGCAACTCGATGCGGTCCTGAAAGCGCCATTCGGTGCTGCGCTCGGTGCGCTGGGTGTTTTCGTCGGTCAGCGTGGGGTCGCTGGGGGTGGTGGTCAGACCGTCGATGGTGCCTATGCCTACCCAGTTGTAGGCCTGGCGACCAAAGCGGCCGGTCTGCCGGGTGGACAGCACGCCCATGCTCACGTGCTGGGCGATGCCCGCGGCGCGCAGGCGGCCGGAGGCCGACACATCCAGCGCGGTGCTGTTTCGCTTTTCGCCTTCGCTGCGGTAGTCGTAGAGGTCGAAGCTGCCATCGCTGCAGTAGCGGGTGTAGTTGTCTTCGCTGCTGCAGCCGTAGGGGAAGGCCACGCGGTCTTCGGTGGCCAGGCGCTGCTGCATGGCGTGTGCCACCACGGTCCAGTCGTTTGAAACAGCATGCGTGTAGCGCAGCGATCCCGTGGTGCCGTCAAACACGACGGGAAGACTCCACGGCTGGTTGTTCAGGTTGGTGCGCGGGTCGATGCTGCCGGCAGCCGGCAGCCGGCCGCCGAGCAGGCTGAAGCCGGGCATGCTGGGCTGGCTCTGATGCGAGCGCTCGAGCTCGGCCTCCAGCAAGCCGGCCGCGCCGATGCTGCTCTCCACCGACAGCGCCAGCAGCTGGCGCGTGCCTTTGGCGTTGCGAAGTGCGGGGTCCAGACGTTCGCCTTCGGCGTTGATACGCCAGGCCAGGCCCGAGGCGCTTCTGCGGCCCAGGTCGAGGGACAAGGCCACGTTTGCGCTGTCGGTGGCGCTCATTTGCGCGCTGGTGATATCGGCCTGTGGGCGCTTCACCACCAGGTTCACCAGTCCGCCAGGCGAACTGGTGCCCGCTTGCACGCCGCTCACGCCTTTCAGCACTTCCAGCGCCTGCTTGTTGCCTGCGGGCAGCACGGTTTCGGCGTTGATGGGCAGGCCGTCGCGCCTGAAGTTGAAACGCGGGTCGAGGATGTATCCACGCACCGCCAGCTGGCCCCAATAGCCCGGCGCGTTGTAGGCGTCGGTGGTGCTGGCATCAAGCCGCGTGATGTCGCCCAGGCTGGTGATGCCGGCGTCCTGCAGCTGGCGCAGGTTGATGACGCTGCCGCTGTAGGGCGACTGCGCCAGCGGTACGTTGCCAAAGCCGGCCACGCCGGCCGCATTCAGCAGGCTGCTGCGGCCGGTGATGGTGATGCTTTGTGTGGCGCCGGCCGCTGCGTCTTGCGCGGCGGCTTGCAGGCTGGCCAGGCAGGCCAGGGTGATGATCGAAATGGAACGGTGTGCCATCTTGCTTCCTTCAAAGCGATGGCAGGTGGGCAAACTGTCAACAAGGGCCGGCCATGGTGGCCACCCGGGTTCCGGTTGCTTCCCTGCGCGAGGATTACCTCAATCAGGTTCAAAGGGACTTTCTCAGCCGGGGCTGGCACACAGGCCAACCGCAGCACCCCTAGCGAACGCACCACAGACGGACTTCTGCGGCGCGTGGTGATTATCAATCGAAGACCGGCGACTCCACGCCCAAGACCTTGTGCAGCTTGGGACTGGTGGTGGTGTATTGCAACAGCACGCGTTTTTCCGGGTACACGTAAGGGCTGGCGCCGAAGGCGGCCAGCGCGGCTTCGTGGAAGCCCGACAGGATGAGCTTCTTCTTGCCGGGATAGATGTTGATGTCACCCACCGCGAAGATGCCTTTCGTGGTGGTCTCGAATTTTTCGGTGTCGACCGTGATCTGCTTGCGCTCGATGCCCAGCCCCCACTCGGCGATCGGGCCCAGCTTGGGGCTGAGGCCGAAGAACACCAGCAGCATTTCCACGGGCACCAGCCGCGTCACGCCGTCGGCGCCGGTGACCTTGAGCTGTTTGAGCTGGCCGGACTGTTCTTCGAAGCCCGTGACCTGGCCCACCACGAACTGCATCTCGTAGGCGTCGCACAGCTCCTTCATCTTGGCCACGCTGGCCGGTGCGGCCCGGAAGCCGTCGCGGCGGTGGATCAGGATCACGCTCTCGGCCTTGTTGGGGCCGTCTTGCACGAAGTTCAGCGCCCAGTCGAGTGCCGAGTCGCCACCACCAACGATGACCAGGTTCTTGCCCGCAAACTGCGCCGGGTTCTTCACGCGGTAGAAGAGCTGCGTCTCGTCGAACTGCTCGAGCCCGTCTACCTTCAGCGTGCGCGGTTGAAAGCTGCCTACACCGCCGGCGATGAACACCGTCTTGGTGAGGAACTGCGTGCCCTTGGACGTGGCCATGAAGAATCGCCCGTCGGCCTGCTTTTCAACCTGGGTCACTTCCTGGCTCAAGTGGAAGGTGGCGCCGAACGGGGCGATCTGCTTGAGCAGGTTGTCGGTCAGTTCCTTGCCCGTGCAAACGGGCACGGCCGGGATGTCGTAGATCGGCTTGTCGGGGTAGAGCTCGATGCACTGGCCGCCCGGGTAGGCCAGGCTGTCGATGATGTGGGCCTTGATTTCCAGCAGCCCCAACTCGAAGACCTGGAAGAGGCCGACCGGGCCGGCGCCGACGATCACGGCGTCGGTTTCGATGATGGGCTGGGACGGGGTGTGCGCTTCGGAAGTCATGCCAAGGTGATGAAGTCGACGCCGTTCGAGTGGTGGCGCCAGGAGGTCGGGTGGTGGGTTGTGCCTGCGCTGTGAAAGGCTTGGCTCGAGCGCTGGACGAGCCCGTCAAGGGCCCTGTCAGGGCTGGTGGAGAACCGTGTCGCTCGGTCGGTACCGCCCAGCCCTTTCAAGCCGTTCAACGAACCAGCTGGTCCAGCTTGCTGGTCTTGTCTTTCCATTCGTCGGCGTCGGGCAGCGGTGTCTTGCGTTTGGTGATGCTCGGCCACTTGCGTGACAGCTCGACATTGAGCTTGATGAAGGCCAGTTGGTCGCTGGGCACGTCTTCTTCGGGAAGGATGGCGTTCACCGGGCATTCAGGAATGCAGACCGCGCAATCGATGCATTCATCGGGGTCGATGACCAGCATGTTGGGGCCTTCGCGAAAGCAGTCGACGGGGCACACATCGACACAGTCTGTGTATTTGCAGCGGATGCAGGATTCAAGAACTACGTGGGTCATGACCAGGCTCGGTGGAAGGGCAGGGGGTTGCACAGCGGCATGTGGCCCCGGCGCAAACCCTATATTTTAGGCTGTGCCGCGCGCGGCACAGGCTTGGTCCGCGTCAAGCGCAGGGTTGATTGAGTCACCCGGTGGTGCCGGTGCGACAGCGCGCCATGGTAGGCGGGCATGAGCGTGCGTTGGCGGGTGGGTCGCGGCCGCCCCGGCCCCTGCAGGGGACCATCCGTCCATGCCGTGCAAGTGCCGTGGCGGCTTTACATCGTCGAGTCAATCCGGTGCGGGCGCCGTGCCGCGCACCAAGACCGCGGCGCTGGTGCGGTGGCTCGCCGGGTCGACAACGATCAGCGAACCGCCCACCCGGTTGGCGGCGTATGGGGCCAGCGGCAGCGGCTGCTGCAGTTCGAAGCGCACCTCGCCGATGTCGTTGACCTGCAGCTGCGCGCTCGGGCTGCGCTGCAGATCGTGCACGTCCAGTCGATGATCGATCGCGGCCAGCCGAGCCTGCACCCACTGGTTGCCGTGGCGCAGCCAGTATTTGCGGCCGATGGTGGCGGGCTCGGTGTCCAGCCAAGCCAGCGTGGCGCTGAAGTGGCGCGTGCCTTGCAAGCTGCCCGGGCGGGCCAGCCAGTTGCCGCGCGAGACGTCCAGCTGGCGGTCCAGCACGATGCCGGCCGACTCACCGGCGATGGCCTGGCCTGCTGACCGGCTGGCACGACGAACCTCTTTCACCACGGCCTGTTCGCCGCTTGGGAACACCTGCACCGGGTCGCCCACGCGCACGCGGCCCTGTGCCACGCGGCCCCACAGCACGCGCGGCTGCGTGCCCGTGCCGTCGCCCTGGCGAGCCACGTATTGCACCGGCAGGCTGAAGGCCGCCTCGGTGTCTTCCTGGCTGGCCGGCAGGCTCTCGAGCAGCTGCAGCAGGCTGGGGCCCTGGTACCAGGGCACCGCCAAGGGTGTGGTGACGTTGTCGCCGCGCAGCGCGGACACCGGAATCACGGCCGCCACGTCCATACCGGCTTGGGCGGCAAAGGCCAGCAGGGCCTGTTGCACAGCGGCAAACGCCCGTGCCGGGTCGGCCACGGCGTCGAGCTTGTTCACCGCAAAGACGATGCTGGGCACGCGCAGCATCTGCGCCAGCAGCGCATGGCGGCGTGTTTGCGGCAGCAGCTGCACCGCGCCGGCGGCGGTGTCGAGCTTGGTGATGTCCACCAGCACCACCGCAGCGTCGCTGCCCGCTGCAGCAGTGACCATGTTGCGCGTGTACTGTTCGTGGCCCGGCGCATCGGCAATGATGAACTTGCGCGTCGGCGTGGTGAAGTAGCGATAGGCCACGTCGATGGTGATGCCCTGCTCGCGCTCGTCCTCCAGGCCGTCGGTCAGCAAGGACAGGTCGAAGTCGGGCCCGCCTGCGGGCTGCGTGTCGCCAACCGAGCGCGCCTGCAGGTTGTCCAGCTGGTCGGCCAGGATGGCGCGGCTGTCGAACAGCAGCCGGCCGATCAGCGTGCTCTTGCCGTCGTCCACGCTGCCCGCGGTGAGGAAGCGCAATGCACGGTGCTGACCCTGGGCGAGCTCGCGGGGTTGTTCGGTGGTCATGCTGGCTGGCATCAGAAGTAGCCCTCTTTCTTGCGTCGTTCCATGCTCGAATCGGACGTGCGGTCGTCCATGCGTGTGGCGCCTCGTTCGCTGACCGTCACGGTCAAGGTCTCGGCCACGATGTCGACCGCGGTGAGCGCGTCGCTTTCAACAGGGCAGGTGCAGGTCATGTCGCCCACGGTGCGAAAGCGCACCTCCAGGGTCTCCACCACGTCGCCAGGCTGCGGCGGCGTGACGTCGGTCACCGGCACCAGCAGCCCCTTCTTGCGCACCACGGCCCGAGGGTGGCTGTAGTACAGCCCTGGCAACGGAATGCCTTCGCGCGCCAGGTACAGCCACACGTCCAGCTCGGTCCAGTTGCTGATGGGGAAGGAGCGGAAGTGTTCGCCGGGCCTGATGCTGGTATTGAACAGCGTCCACAGCTCGGGGCGCTGCTCTTTCGGTTGCCACTGGCCGAAGCTGTCGCGGTGGCTGAAGATGCGTTCCTTGGCGCGGGCCTTTTCTTCGTCGCGTCGGGCACCACCGATCAGGCAGTCGAAGCGGTGTTCCTCGATGGCTTCGAGCAGGGCCACCGTCTGGTGGCCGTTGCGCGACTCCAGCTCGTGCGCCAGCCGCACGGTGCCGCGGCGCATGCTGTCTTCCACGCAGCCCACCAGCAGCCGTTCACCCATCTCGGCCACACGGCGGTCGCGAAAGGCAATGACTTCGGGGAAGTTGTGCCCGGTGTCCACATGCAGCAGCGGAAAAGGCAGCTGGCCGCTGAACCGCTGGCCACCGATCGATTGCTTGAAGGCCTTTTCGGCCAGGCGCAGCACGACGCAGGAGTCCTTGCCGCCCGAGAAGAGCAGGGCGGGGCGCTCGAAGCTGGCAGCCACCTCGCGCAGGATGAAGATGGCTTCCTCTTCCAGCGCATCCAGGTGCTGTTGGTCCAGGCCCGGCAGCAGGTGTTCCAGCGGTGTGGCGGCGTTCATGGTGTCCTCCCTGACACTGACGGCGGTGATGTTTCGGTCTTCACGCGCAGCCCGCATTCCTTGGCGGTTTCGTTTTTGCTGCGGCCGGGCGCATTCGCGCCCTTCACATCGACTGCGTCGATATGAGCCTGCGCCGAAACGAAACCGCTCGAGGATGCGCTGTGCGCACCCTCGGCCGCTGGCGCGGCTTCGGAATGCGGCCTCAAATGCAGCCCGCATTCCTTGGCGGTTTCGTTTTCCCACCACCAGCGGCCGGCGCGCGGGTCTTCGCCCACGGCAACGGCTCGGGTGCAGAGTTCGCAGCCGATGCTGGGAAAGAAATCGTCGTGCAGAGGATTCGTCGGCACCTGGTGCAGGGCGATGTAGTGCCACACGTCGGCCCAGCTCCAGTCGGCCAACGGGCTCAGCTTGCTGCGGCCATTGCCGTCGGCGGTCTCGAAGGGCACGTCCTCGCGTGTGTTCGACTGTTCGCGCCGCAGACCGGTCACCCAGGCCGTGCGGCCCTCGAGCATGCGCGCCAGAGGTTCGATCTTGCGCAGCTGGCAGCAGGCCTTGCGCAGCGCGACGCTCTGGCGCATGGCCATGGCGCCGTGCTGTTGCACGAAGTGCACGGTGTCGATGGTGGATGGCTGCAGGCGGCGCACGTGCAGCCCGTAACGCGCTTCCAGCCGCATGATCAGGTCCGTCGTCTGCACGTGCAGCAGACCCGTGTCGAGCGTTGCCAGTTCCAGCGGCAGGTTGTTTCGCGCGATGAGGTCGGTGATGACCATGTCCTCGGCACCCAGGCTGGTGGCCTGCACGATGCGGCCGGCGTGCTGTTCGGCGGCGTCTGACAAGAGCCGCGTGGCGTGCAGCACCCGCGCCTCGAAGCCGGGCGTGGCCTTGGCGTAGAGCGCAATGGCCGTGTGCGCGGAGCTCATGGCTGCGCCGCGGCCTCTCGCCGTTCGTTCAGCACCCGCTGGTAGGGCGTGCTGATGAAACCCAGCGCCCGCTGGGCAGTGGCTTCGCTCTGCCCGGCAGCCAGCTGCACGGCATCGAAACCGCAGCGGCGCAGCAGCGGCAGCATGTCGGCCAGGACCTCGCCGGTGGCGATGAGCTCGCCCTTGAACTGCACGCGGCTGCGCAGCAAGACGGCCTGGCTGTAGGCGCGGCCGTCGGTCCACTTGGGAAACTGCAGCACCAGCGAACCGTGTGCGCGCAGCTCTTGGGCCAGGGCCAGCACGTCCTCGGTGTTGTCCAGCACCCGGGCACCGGGCGGCAGCGCGACTTCGGCGGCGTAGAAGGCGATGTTGTGGTCTTCCATGGTGTTACTCCGCGGCCACGGCCGTGCTGCGCCGCGCTGCATCAGCAGCCTGCCGGAAAGGCAAGGTGCCAATGCGGCGTGCGGTATGGATGAAGTGCTCGCCGCTGTGGCGTTCACGCAGGTAGGTGTCGACCACCGCTTCGATCGCGTCGGGCACTTCATCGGCCGCAAACGAGGGGCCGATCACCTTGCCAGCCACCGCGGCACCGCTGAGCGTACTGCCATCGGCGCCGCCCACGGTGAGCTGGTACCACTCGCTGCCGTCCTTGTCCACGCCCAGCACGCCGATGTGGCCGCTGTGGTGGTGCCCGCAGCTGTTGATGCAGCCGCTGATGTGCAGGTCGATGTCGCCGATGTCGTGCAGCTCGTCGAGGTCGGCAAATCGTTCGGTGATGGCGGCCGCGATCGGCAGCGACCGGGCATTCGCCAGCGCGCAGAGGTCGCCACCCGGGCAGGCGATCATGTCGGTGAGCAGGCCGATGTTGGGCGTGGCGAACCCTTCTTCTCGCGCAGCCAGCCACAGCGCGCGCAGCTCGCTGGCGCGCACCCAGGGCAACAGCAGATTCTGGTCGTGCGTAACGCGCAGCTCGCCCTGGCTGAAGCGCTCGGCCAGCTCGGCTGCACGCTCCATCTGCTCGGCGGTGACGTCGCCCGGGGGTTGTCCGGCACGCTTGAGCGACAGCGTCACGGCGCGGTAGCCGCTGAGCTGGTGGGCGTGCACGTTGCGCTGCGCCCAGCGTGTGTAGGCGGGCAGCGGCTCGGTGCGCTCTTCAGCGGTCTCGGCCTGCGCGTGCACGGGCGCCACAAAGCACGCGGCCACGCGGTCGAACTCGGCCTGCGGGATGGTGCTGGTCAGCGGGTCGGCCAGCAGCGCGGCAAAGTCGGCATTCACGGTGTCGACAAAGCGCTGCCCTTCGGCCTTGACCAGGATCTTGATGCGCGCCTTGTACATGTTGTCGCGCCGGCCATGCAGGTTGTACACGCGCACCACGGCTTCGATGAACACGAGGATCTGTTGCCAGGGCACGAAGGCGTTCACCAGCGTGGCCACCACCGGTGTGCGGCCCATGCCGCCGCCCACGGCCACGGCGAAACCGATCTCGCCGGCCTCGTTGCGTTTCAGCGTCAGGCCGATGTCGTGCCAAGCGGTGGCGGCGCGGTCTTCGTGCGCGCCGTTGACGGCAATCTTGAACTTGCGCGGCAGGAAGGCGAATTCAGGGTGGAAGGTGCTCCACTGGCGCAGGATTTCGCAATAGGGCCGGGGGTCGATCACCTCGTCGGCAGCCACGCCTGCCAGTGCGTCGCTGGTGATGTTGCGGATGCAGTTGCCGCTGGTCTGGATGCCGTGCATGTCCACGTCGGCCAGCAGGTCCATCACGTCGGCGCTGCGCTCCAGCGGTATCCAGTTGAACTGGATGTTCTGGCGCGTCGTGAAGTGGCCGAAGCCGCCGCGGGCTTTGGGGTTGCCCAGGTCTTGCTGGTCGTGTTCGCGCGCGATGACGGCCAGCTGGCGCAACTGTCGGCTGCTGAGCTCGCCGTAAGGCACCGCCACGCGCAGCATCGGCGCATGGCGTTGCACGTACCAGCCGTTTTGCAGCCGCAGCGGCCGAAAGTGTTCGTCAGGCAACTCGCCAGCCAGATGGCGCTGCAGCTGGTCGCGATATTGCGCCGCGCGTTCACGGACGATCTGGCGGTCTTGGGGGGTGTAGATGTACATGCAATGTCCTCAGACAAGAACTTTCACGCCAGCGCCGACGAGCGAGACACACAGCACGCCGCGCACCAGGTGTTCGGGCATCGCCCGGGTCAGGCGCGCGCCCAGCCAGATGCCCGGCAGCGAGCCCATCAGCAGTGCGGCCAGCAGCGACCACTCGACATGACCCAAAAACGCGTGGCCGATGCCGGCCACCAGGGTCAGCGGCACGGCGTGTGCGATATCGGTGCCGACGATGCGGTGCGCCGGCAGGCGCGGGTACAGCACCAGCAGCAGCGTGGCGCCGATGGCGCCCGCCCCAATGGAGCTGAGCGACACCAGCACACCCAGCAAGGCGCCGCTGGCCACCGTGAGTGCGCCGCGGTGTGGCAGCAGACGACGCTCCAGCTTCAGCCCGGTCTCGGCCCACAGGCCGCGGCAAGCAACCGACACCGCCGTCAACAGCAGCGCAATGCCCAGCGCCATGCTGAGTGCACCGCCCCAGGTCTTGGTGATGCCCGTGAAATGCATCAACGCGATGGTGGCCACGGTGGCTGGCAGGCTGCCAGCCAGCAGCAACCCGGTCACCTGGTAGTCGACATGGCCCAGGCGATGGTGAGCCCAGCTGCCGCCCGACTTGGTGAGCGCCGCGAACCACAGGTCGGTGCCGATGGCGGCAGCGGGTGCGAGGCCAAAGACGCCGATCAGCAGCGGCGTCATCAAGGACCCGCCGCCCACGCCCGTCAGGCCGACGATGGCGCCAACCCCAAAACCACTGAGAACAGCCAACAAGTCCATGGATTCAACAAAGCCCCGGGCAACGCCGCGCGCCACCAATGAAGGCACTGTAGAAAGCTGTCTTAGTCTTGGGAACGATAAAGAAGTCTGTTGCTTATATTCATTTGTGTATATCAAGAGATCGGTAGCGTCGGATCCTTAGAATCAGCAGGATGAATCAGCAACCCGCGCACCCCGGCGGCCCAACGCGGCGGCGCCTGCTGTTGGCGTTGCCAGCTTGTGGCGCCGTGGCCCTGGCGGGCTGCCAATCTGCGGCGCCGCCGGTGCGGGTCCGTGCCCCCGAAGCCACGGTTACCGGGCCACAGTCGTCAATCTCAGCGCCGGTAGCTCAGCCGGCGCCGGTGGTGCCCGCCAAACCACCGCGCATCGGGCTGGCCCTGGGCGGCGGCGCGGCACGTGGTTTCGCCCACATCGGCGTCATCCAGGCACTGGAAGAAGCGGGTATCAAGGTCGATCTCGTGGTTGGCACGTCCGCCGGCAGTCTGGTGGCTTCGCTGTTGGCCCACGGCAACACCGGCGCCGAAATGGCCAGCCTGGCGCTGACGATGGACGAGAGCACGCTGACCGACTGGGCCTATCCGGGGCGCGGGCTGCTGCGTGGCGAGGCCCTGGCACGCTTTGCGCGCCAACACACCGGCGGCCAGACCATCGAGCAGATGAAGCTGCCGCTGGGCATTGTGGCCACCGATCTAGCCAGCGGGGCGGGCGTGCTGTTCCAGCGCGGTGACATAGGCTTGGCTGTGCGCGCGTCCAGCGCGGTACCAGCGGTCTTTCAACCGGTGAAGATTGGTGAGCGTGAATACGTCGACGGCGGGCTGGTTGCGCCTGTGCCGGTGCGCTACACGCGCCAGATGGGCGCAGTCATGGTGATTGCGGTGGACATCTCCACCCCGCCCGAGGCTGGAACCACCACCGACATGATGAAGATGCTGCTGCAGACGTTCGCCATCATGGGCAAGAGCATCAGCAGCTTCGAACTGCGTGAGGCCGATGTGGTGATCCAGCCGCCGCTGGTGGGCGTTTCCAGCGCCGACTTCACGTCGCGGCTGCGGGCGCTGCGGTCTGGCCGGGATGCCGCCGTGGCGTTGATGCCAGCCATCAAGGCACGCATCGCGGCGCTGACCCGCTGACCCGACCGGAGCGCGGGCAGGCAAAGAAAAAGCCTGGCAACGCAGTGCGCTGCCGGGCTTTGAAGCACCATTGGACGGGGTGCGGAGGAGAACCTAAACAAGTCACGCCCAGGGCCCTATTCCCCAGACCCCTGCATAGACCCGTGCCAGCGGTAGAAAGTTCAATCGGCAGAAGAATTTCTGCTACTGCCGACCCCAGACGGAAAAACAGGCCCTTGCGGGCCTGCTCAAGTGCTCAATGACCGCCGGCTCAAGGCCGGCTGGCGTCCATCAAGCAGCGCGCTTGCCCTTGGCGGCGCTGGCGGCCGACTTGGTGGCATTGACAGCGGTGTTGCTCATCGCCTGGAAGTTCGCTTCAGCGACTTCGGTGGCCTGCTTGGCTGCCTTGTGCATGCTTTCGTAGGCATTGTTGGCGGCGGCCATGGCCGACTTCACCAGCGCCACGGCGTTTTCGGTGCCGGGGGGCGCATTCTTGACGGCGTTGTCAACTACCGACAGCATCTGCTGCTGGCTGTCGGCCAGCGAGGCTTCGGCGGCCTTGGAGAAACTGGCGCTCGTGCCGGCAACGATGTCGTACACGTGGCGGCTGTAAGCGGCGGCCTTCTCGGCGGCGGGCTGCAGCAGACCGGCTTGCAGAGCCAGCAGTTCTTGCGCGTCCTTGACCGACAGCGCGGCGGTGGCAGTTTCAGAGGCTTCGGTCAGGCTGGTCTTGGCGACCTGCATGTTGAGCTCGACGAGCTTCTCGACGCCTTCGAACGCCTTGGTGGTCAGGCCGAACAGCGTTTCGAGGGTGGCCTTCTGGGCAGCGACAAATTGGTCAGCGGTAAACGTGGTCATGAAAATCTCCTGTGATGATGGTGGGACTCGGGAACAGCTTGCCGCGCTTGCCTGAATCTCTTTGCTGCGCTGCAACATGAAACGAAGTATAGGGTCAACCCGCAGGCATGCAAGTACTTTTTGTTGCGCCGCAGCAAAATAGAGGGCATTTTCTAGAATCGAGCTGGTGCTCGCCTATCACTCAGACCACTTCGTGTTGCCGCTGCCGGCCGGGCACAGCTTTCCCATGAGCAAGTACCGCTTGCTGCGGGAGGCGGCTGAAACCAGCCTGAGTGGCCTGCGGCTGGTTGAGGCGCCACAGGCCAGCGACGGGGAACTCGCGCTGGCCCATGAGCCTGACTGGATCAGCGCGGTGACCGAAGGCACCTTGAGTGCTGCCCAGCAGCGCGAGATCGGGTTTCCCTGGAGCGAGCGCATGGTGCAGCGGTCGCGGCGCTCGGTGGGCGCCACCATCGCGGCAGCGCGTTCGGCGCTGGTTGACGGTGAGTGCGTGGCTGCCAACCTGGCTGGCGGCACGCACCACGCCTACGCTAACAAGGGTTCGGGCTACTGCGTCTTCAACGACGTGGCGGTGGCGGCGCGCCTGATGCAGGCCGAATGGCACCGCCTGCGCCGCCGGCTGTTGCGAGTGTGGGTGATCGACCTGGACGTGCACCAGGGAAACGGCACCGCGTCCATCTTTCGCGACGACCCCACGGTGTACACGATGTCCATGCATGGCGCGCGCAATTTCCCGTTTCGCAAGGAGGCCAGCGACCTGGATGTGGAATTGCCCGACGGTTGCACCGACGCGCCCTATTTGCAGGCGTTGGACCTTGCTCTTGCCCGCAGTTGGCAGGCACAGGCAGAGTCACCCGGGCTGGCCTTTTATCTGGCCGGTGCCGACCCGCACGAAAACGACCGCCTGGGGCGTTTGAAGATCAGCAGCGCGGGCTTGGCCGAACGCGACCGCCGTGTGCTGCAGTTTCTGCGGCAACGTGGGGTGCCGGTGGCACTGTCGATGGCGGGCGGCTATGGCCGCGATCTGGCCATCACGGTGGACGTGCAGCGCTGCACGCTCGCGTTGGCCTTCGAGGCCTGGCAATCCTGGCCGGGCCGGGTTCCAGCTGCGCAGGCCCCAATTGACGCGACGGCAAAATGCCGCTGATGAGCAACTCTCGCCCCCAGCCCCTGCCGCGCAAAGCCTTTGCGCACTTCGAAAGCATCAGCACGCGCTGGATGGACAACGACGTCTATGGCCACATCAACAACGTCGTGCACTACAGCTATTTCGATACCGCGGTGAACCGCTTGCTGATCCAGCGCGGCGTGCTCGACATCCATGGCGGCAGCTTCATCGGGCTGGTGGTGCACACGCAGTGCCATTACTTCGACAGCATGGCCTTTCCGCAGCTGGTGCAGGCGGGTGTGCGTGTGGCTCATCTGGGGCGCAGCAGCGTGCGCTACGAGGTAGGCCTGTTTGCCGACGACGCCGATCTCAGTGCCGCGTGGGGTGAGTTCACCCATGTTTACGTCGACCGCGCCAGCCGCCGGCCGGTGCCCGTTCCCGATGCGCTGCTCGCCGCGCTCGAACCCCTGAAAGTAACCGCATGACCGCTGCTTTTGACCTCCCAGGGCCCATCACGCCGGCCACCACCGCGGCTGTGGACGCTGCCATCACGTCGCGGCGTTCGATGCGCGCATTCCTGCCCCAGCCGGTGCCGCGCGCGATGCTGGAAGACCTGCTGGCGGTGGCAGCGCGCGCGCCGTCGGGCACCAACACGCAGCCCTGGCAGGTGCACGTGCTGACAGGGGCAGCCCAGCAGGCCCTGTCGGCCGAGATCCTGCAAGCCTTCAACGACCCGGTCGAGCGCGCCACGCACACCGAGCCCTACGCCTACTACCCCACCGAGTGGCGCAGCCCCTATCTGGACCGCCGCCGCAAGGTGGGCTGGGACCTGTACACCCTGCTGGGCATCGGCAAGGCCGACAAGGCGCGCATGCATGCCCAGCATGCGCGCAACTACAGCTTCTTCGACGCCCCTGTGGGCCTGATGTTCACCATCGACCGTGTGATGCAGCAAGGCAGCTGGCTGGACTACGGCATGTTCCTGCAAAACGTGATGGTGGCCGCACGGGCCCGCGGCCTGCACACCTGCCCGCAGGCCGCGTTCACGCAGTTCCACCGCATCATCCTGAAGCATCTGGCCTTGGACGACGACCACACGCTGGTGTGCGGCATGTCACTGGGGTACGCAGACCCGGACGCAATCGAAAACACGCTCGTCACCGAGCGCGAGCCAGTGTCCGGATTCGTCCGTTTCCTGGAGTGACCGCCGCGGCAGCGCGTCGCGCCCGCTGGGCTGCGCTCAGTGCGTCAGGTTGAACTGCACCACGTAGACCAGCGCACCTGCGAGATAGCCCACCAGCGCCAGCCCGCTGATCTTGCGCACGTACCAGAAGAAGCTGATCTTCTCCAACCCCATGGCGGCCACGCCCGCCGCCGAGCCGATGATCAGGATCGAGCCCCCGGTGCCGGCGCAGTAGGCCAGGAACTCCCACAGGAAGCTGTCGGTCGGGTGCGTCTTCAGGTCGTACATGCCCATCGAGGCGGCCACCAGCGGCACGTTGTCCACCACCGCGCTCACCAGGCCGATGGCTACCACGATGACGTCCAGCCGCCCGATGTGTACATCCAGCCACTGCGCCAGCGATTTCAGGATATGCGTGTGTTCCAGGGTCGCCACGGCCAGCAGGATGCCGACGAAAAAGACGATGGAGCTCATGTCGATGCGGCCGAGCGCACGCACCAGCGTGAAGTGCTCCTTGTATTCGTCGTCCTTGTTCCGATGCACGAGATCGCCCACCAGCCACAAGATGCCCAGCCCGAACAGGATGCCCAGGAACGGGGGTAGGTGGGTGAAGGTCTTGAACACCGGTACGGCGACCAGGATGCCCAGACCCAAAGAGAACATCAGATTCCGTTCAAAGCGGGTGGTCTTCGTCAGGTCGCCCGTTGCGGCATCCGCTGAGGGCGCTTCCACCGTGCGGCCGCGCAACACGTAGGCCGTGATCGTCAACGGCACCAGCAGGCTGATCACCGACGGCAGAAACACCGACTTCATGATGTTCAGCGAGGTGATCTGCCCGCCGATCCACAACATGGTGGTGGTGACGTCGCCGATCGGTGTCCAGGCACCGCCGGCATTGGCGGCAATGACGATGATGCCGGCGAAGAACAGACGGTCATCATGCTTGCCCAGCAGCTTGCGCATCAGCGAGACCATCACGATGGTGGTCGTCAGGTTGTCCAGGATGGCACTGAGGAAGAAGGTGACGACGCCCACCAGCCACATCAACGAAGCAAGCTTGGTGGTGCGGATGCGGCGCGTGATGACCTCGAAGCCGTTGTGCGCGTCCACCACCTCGACAATCGTCATGGCGCCCATCAGGAAGAAGATGATCTGGGCCGTGCCCATCACGGACTCGCCGAGTTCGCGCTCAACCCTCTGGCTGTCGCCGGAGGACAGTGCGTAGATTGTCCACAGCAGCCCGGCACCGATGAGCGCCGACGCGGACTTGTTGATCCGCAGCGGATGCTCCAGTGCGATGGCCGCGTAGGCCACCACGAAGACGACGACCAGTGCTGTTAGCATGTTGTTCTCTTGTACGGGTTGACGTTCCGGCTGTCACCGGGTGCGGGCGCGGACGCGCGTTTTGGCCGCCGCGGATTCTAGGGGTGCCACCACGGGTCAACCAGGTGCCCGGCCGAACTGCTGGTGGCCGTTAGCATCGTGAAGCTTGCGCTGCCCGTGATGCGACGCTGCCCTGAACCCTTGCCCATCAGGAGACCCCTCGAATGAAGCCCTCTGTCCTGGTTGCCCGTGCCGTGTTTCCGTCGGTCTTGCAGCGCCTGCAGGCGCATTTCGAGGTCGAGGCCAACCCCGAGGATCAAATTTTCAGCAAGAGCGAGCTCATCGCCCGCCTGCAAGGCAAGGCGGGTGCCTTCACCACTGGCAGCGAGCGTATCGACGCCGAGGTGCTGTCTGCCTGCCCGCAACTGCGTGTGGTGGCCAACATGGCGGTGGGCTACAACAATTTCGACATCCCCGCATGCACGGCCGCGGGTGTGCTGGCCACCAACACGCCCGATGTGCTGACCGAAACCACGGCCGACTTCGGCTTTGCGCTGATGATGGCGGCGGCGCGCCGCATGGCCGAAAGTGAACGATTCTTGCGTCGCGGTGAATGGACCAAGTGGTCCTACGACATGTTCACCGGTTCCGACGTGCACGGCGCCACGCTGGGCATCCTGGGCATGGGCCGCATCGGGCAGGCCATTGCGCGGCGCGGCGCCCTGGGTTTTGGCATGAAGGTGATCTATCACAACCGCAGCCGCCTGGCCCCCGAGCTGGAAGCGCCGCTGGGCGCACGCCATGTCGACAAGGCCACGCTGCTGCGCGAGGCCGACCATCTGGTGCTGGTGCTGCCCTACAGCGCCAGCAGCCACCACGCGATCGGCGCTGCAGAACTTTCTCAGATGAAGCCCACCGCCACGCTGACCAACGTTGCCCGCGGCGGCATCGTGGACGATGTGGCGTTGGCCAATGCGCTGCGCGAACACCGCATTGCCGCCGCCGCGCTGGACGTGTTCGACGGCGAACCGGCTGTGCACCCCGACTTGCTGACCGTGCCCAACGTGGTGCTGACACCCCACATCGCCAGCGCCACCGTGGCGACGCGACGTGCCATGGCCGATCTGGCGGCCGACAACCTGATTGCAGCGCTCACAGGCGGCACGGCACCCACGCCGATCAACCCCGAGGTGCTGGACCGGCTGCGCAGGTCGTGAAACCGCCGGTAGGGCTCTTGCAGCCGCACTGGCCTGAGACAATCCGGGCATGTCCTCCTGGCCCGATTGGTTGTACGCAGCGCTGGTGGCGCTGAACCTGCTGCTGTTGCTGCTGCTGTGGTGGTGGCTGGCCACGCGGCCACGTGACAACGGCGCGTTGGCGCCCATCGAACGCCTGGAACGCGAACTGCGCGACGAACTCGGGCGCCAGGGGCAGGGCACGCGCGGCGACCTGTCCACCTTCCAGCAGATGCTGCTGACGCAGAGCGGCGATGTGGCGCGCACGCAGAACGAACAGATCGACTCCTTCCGCACGCAGCTGGCGGCCACCCAGCAGGGTGTGAGCGACGCGCTGGTACAGGCCACCCGGTCGTTGCTGTCGCAGGCGCAGACCTCGCGTGAGGCGCAAGACGCGGCGCTGCGCCGGTTTGGTGACGGCATCGGCGAGCAACTGCGGCTGCTGTCTGAGAGCAATGAACGTCGCCAGGCCGAGATGCGCCAGGCCGTGGAAACACGTCTGGTGTCGTTGCAGGAAGGCAATGAGAAGAAGCTGGAGCAGATGCGGGCCACGGTGGACGAGAAGCTGCACGCCACGCTGGAGCAGCGGCTGGGCGAGAGTTTCAAGCAGGTGGCCGACCGGCTGGAACAGGTGCACAAGGGCCTGGGCGAGATGCAGGGCCTGGCGCGCGACGTGGGCTCGTTGAACCGCGTACTGAGCAACGTCAAGGCGCGCGGCATCTTTGGCGAGGTGCAGCTGGCGGGCCTGCTCGAACAGGTGTTCACGCCAGAGCAATACGCCACCAACGTGGCCACCGTGCCGGGCAGCAACGAGCGTGTCGAGTTTGCCATCCGGCTGCCCGGCCGCACCACCAGCCAGACCGGTGACGACACGCCGCTGTGGCTGCCCATCGACGCCAAGTTCCCGCGTGAGGACTACGAACGGCTGATGGAAGCGCAGGAGCGCGCCGACGTGCCCGCGATGGAAGCCGCCGGCAAAGCGCTCGAAAGCCGCTTGCGGCTGGAGTCGCGCAGCATCCGCGACAAATATGTGTCGGCGCCCCACACCACCGACTTCGCCATCCTCTTCCTGCCCACCGAAGGCCTGTACGCGGAAGCGCTGCGCCGACCCGGCCTGATGCAGGCGCTGCAGTCGGAATTCAAGGTCATGCTGGCCGGGCCCACCACCTTGCTGGCCACGCTGAACAGCTTGCAGATGGGCTTCCGCACGCTGGCGCTGGAAAAGCGGTCGGCCGAGGTGTGGCAAGTGCTGGGCGCGGTGAAAACCGAGTTCAACAAGTTCGGCGAGGTGCTGGCCAAGACGAAGAAGAAGCTGGAAGAAGCCAGCAGCGGCATCGAGATGGCCGAGCGCCGCACCCGCGTGATGGTGCGTGAACTGAAGGCGGTGCAGGCCATGCCGGAAAGCCGCACCGCAGAGCTGCTTCCGGCTTTGGGCGCGCGCACCGACGAAGAAGAACCGAGTGGCTGAAGCGGGTCGCCGCACTGCGGCAGCGCAAGCCACCAGCGGTGCGCCGCGCACGTCGGGCCGGCTGCTGCTGGGACTGGTGGCGGGCCAGCTGGGCGTGCACGCGGTGATGGCCGGGCTGCGGCTGGCGTCGTCGCTGCAGGCGCTGCGCGAGGGCTACAGCGTGTGGTCGGTGGGCCTGTTGCTCGCGCTGTTTGCTGCGGCGCCGGTGCTGATCGCCTTTCCCGCGGGCCGCATGGCCGACCGCCTGGGTTACCACCGCCCCGTGCTGGTGGCAGTGGCCTGCACGATGGTGGGCGCCTTGATGGCCGTGCTGTCCACCTGGCTGCCGGGCGGTTGGCCGTTCTTTGCGCTGTGCATGGCGGCGGTGGCCGTGGGCGCGGGCACGAACGTGGGATTGCTCACCATCCAGCGCGCCGCCGGCATGGCTGCACACGACAGCGTCGAGCGCGTGCGCGTGTTCAGCTGGCTCGGTGTGGCGCCACCGCTTTCCAATGTGCTGGGCCCGGTGATGGTCGGCTTCGTGATCGACGCCGCGGGCTTTCGCGCAGCCTACCTGGCGTTGTTGGCGCTGCCGCTGTTGACGCTGTTCACCATGCGCTTCGTGCCCGCTTTCAAGCCGCAGCCGGTGCACGAAGATGCCCCCGCGCGGCGGGCCTGGGACCTGCTGCTGGCGCCGGGCATGCGGCGGCTGCTGGTGGTGAACTGGCTGCTGTCGATGTGCTGGGACGTGCACCAGTTTGCAGTGCCCATCCTGGGCCACGACCGCGGTTTCAGTGCCAGCACACTGGGGCTGGTGCTGGGCTGTTTCACGGCCACTGTGACGCTGGTGCGTGCGTTCATTCCCTTCATCGCCGCACGCTTGGAAGAAGTCACCGTGCTGCGTGCGGCCATGACGGGCGCGGCGCTGGTGTTCGCCGTCTACCCTTTCACCACCACGCCGTGGTCGATGGCCGCCTGCTCGATGGTGCTGGGCGTGGCACTGGGCAGCGTGCAGCCGATGGTGATGTCGATGTTGCACCACCTGACGCCCGATTCACGGCACGGCGAATCGCTGGCACTGCGGTCTTTGGTGTCGCATGCATCCAGCACGGTGATGCCATTGGTGTTTGGTGCCAGCGGCACCCTGATCGGCGCCGGGGTTTTGTTCTGGCTGGTCGGGGCCGGGGTGGGCGGCGGTTCGTGGCTGGCCCGGGGATTGCGGCCAGCGCGCGCCAGCAAGAGCCTGAGCTAGAAACGCAGACCGCCCGGTGGTGGGCTCACCGGCTCAGGCGAGGGTAACCGGACTGCGGGCTTCGGCGCTTCGGCCGGCGCTGCCGGAGCTGCCGGAGCTGCCACGCGCTCGACCAGTGGTGTGACTTCAGCCGCCTTCCAACCCTTGGGCAGGCGCGATTCGCGGGGGTAGCCTGCTGCATCGAGGAAATTGCTCCAGTCTGCCTCGGCGAAGCCGCGCAACGGTTGTGATCCGATCGACAGTGCAGGCAGGGTGCGGGCGCCCAGCAAGCGTTCCAGCGCCAGCGCATCGTCCTCGTTCACCACGCGCCGCTCGGCATACGGTATGCCGCGCTGCTGCAACAGGCGGCGGGCGTTGTCGCACGGCGGGCAATCGGTCGTGGTGTATAGCGTGACCGGGTAGCGCTGCACGACCGACCGCAGTTCGGTCGGCAGCCCGGCAGCCAGTGGCGAAGCGCCGCCAGCAGGCGCCGCGGCGCGCGCGGCCGAAGCGGTCGTCTTGGCAGGCCCGACGCTGGTGACGCGCGAGCTGCTGTCTGCGGGCGGTCGGTCGGTGTAGACCGTGCGGCCATCGGGCAGCACCACCTTGTACTGAGCGCACACGGGCAACACGGCCAGCGCACAGGCCAGGGCCACCGTCAAACGCTGAAAGACCAAGCCAGTGTTCATGGGGATGGGAGTCGCCTCAGGCTGTACCGTTGTGGGTACTGCCAAATCTAGCGCGGCCCCCAGGCCGCGGCAAGACCGCCGCGCACGGATGAGCCGGTGGCGTGCAGCCTGCCACGCGATCAGGCCAGGCCTTGGTGCCGAAGCAGGGCATCGAGCTGCGGCTCGCGGCCGCGAAAGGCGCGAAAGCTGTCCAGCGCCGGGCGGCTGCCACCCACTTCCAGGATCTCGCGCCGGAAGCGCTCGCCAGTGGCGGCGTCATACACGCCGGCCTCTTCAAACGCGGCATAGGCATCGGCCGACAGCACCTCGGCCCAGGCGTAGCCGTAGTAGCCGGCGCAATAGCCGCCGTCGAACAGGTGCGTGAAGGTGTTGGGGTAGCGCAGGAAGTCGGGCGCCCGCTCGGGTTGCAACTCGGCGCACACCTCATCGGCCACCGCTTGCACACGCCCGGCCGCGGCAGGCTCGGCGTGCAGCCGCATGTCGAACAGCGAATATTCGCATTGGCGCAGCAGGAAGAGGCCCGTCTGGAAGTTGCGCGCCGCCAACATGCGGTCGTAAAGCGCACGAGGCAGCGGTTCACCGGTATCGGTGTGGGCCGTCATGCGCTGCAGCACGTCCCATTCCCAGCAGAAGTTTTCCATGAACTGGCTGGGCAGTTCCACCGCGTCGCCTTCGACGCCTGCGATGCCGGACACCTGCAATTCGTCCACCCGCGTCAGCACATGGTGCAGACCATGGCCGAACTCGTGGAACAGGGTGATGACGTCGTCGTGCGTCAGCGTGGTCGGCTTGTCGCCCACCGGCGGCGTGAAGTTGCACACCAGGTGAGCCACCGGCAACTGCAGCGGGCCTTCAGGGTGCCGCCAACGACTGCGTGTTTCACCCATCCAGGCGCCAGCATGTTTTCCGGTGCGGGCATAGAGGTCGAGGTAGATGGCGGCCACGGCCTGTTCGCCTTCGGGGCCGTTCTGCGGGTTCTTTCGCCAGACCCGGTAGTAACGCACGTCGGGGTGCCACACCGGGGCTGCATCGGGCCGTATGGCCACGCCGAACACGGTCCGCACCAGCTCGAACAAGCCTTGAAGCACGCGGGGCTCGGTGAAGTACTGCTTCACCTCCTGGCTGCTGAAGGCGTAGCGCGACTGCTTCAGTTGCTCGGCGGCGTAGGGGCGGTCCCAGGCCTGCAACTCGGGCAGACCCAGGCTGTCGGCGGCGAAGCTGCGCAGTTCGGCCAGTTCGCGGGCGGCGTGGGGGCGGGCACGCTGCGCCAGGTCGCGCACAAAGGCCAGCACTTCTTCGGGGCTGCGCGCCATCTTGGCCACCAGGGCCAGTTCGGCATAGTTGCCGTAGCCCAGCAGCGCGGCTGATTCGGCGCGCAGTTCCAGCAGTTCGCGCATCAGGGGGCCGTTGTCCCAGTTGGCCGGGCCGAATTCGCTGGCGCGGGTGGCATCGGCGCGGTACAGGGTCTCGCGCAGCGCGCG
>JANOZF010000168.1:0-3708 GCA_031429255.1 Rubrivivax sp. | reverse complement strand
CAGGGCCCAATCTGCCGCCAGTTGCCCGCCATGCACAGCAGCACCTTGCAGCCGTCCACCGCGTGGGCCTTGCTGGCCAAGCCCAGGCTGGCGGCCAGTGTCAGGCTCAAGCCCAGGCCCAGGCCCAGGCCGAGCTTCAGGCGCAAACCACGCTTCAAACCCACCCGTCCGTGCGTCCGAGCCGCAAAAGTCGTGCGTACCCGCCCACACAAACGCTCAAATGGCCCTGCGACGGTGTAGAAACCTGTTTTCACGGGCATCCCTTGGTTGGCACGTCAGCTTCGGCTGAAACTGTGACGTTTGACGCCGATGTAGCAGCCGTAAACGTGCATACCAAGCACTAAATGCAACCTTCAAGAAAATAAATATCCTATGAAGACACTACATTGCGTGATAAGCAATGAACCATCCGAGGGCGTGCTTTGAAAGGAAAACTGCCAGCCGGCGCTGCCGCGACACCGCCGGCTGCCGAGGCGCGGACCGACTCGCGTTCAGAAACCCGCGCTGAAACCCTGTCGCTGGCTGCGCAGTGCATCCGGGCGCTGCTGGACCGGGCAGCGATACCCCGGCACCGCCACGCGGGACACATCGCTTCGCTGTTGCAGCTGTCGTATCACCAGGCGCACCGTCGCGCGAGCGGGACGGCGCCGTGGTCGGTTGAGGAACTGCAGGCGGTGGCTGCCCATCACGGCGAGACGCTGGTGGACCTGTTCGGCCAGCAGCCTTCGGCCGACTATGAAAACGGCGTGCTGATCGCCGGGCCCCTGCGGGTGAACTGCCGCGTGTGGCCCGGCCAGTTGCTGGCGCAGCACCGTCCGGGTGACCTGATTGCCATCAAGGGCGGCACCGAGTGGGTGGTGATGGTGGCCAGCGATACGCCGACGCCACAGGCCTGCTCCGTCAAGCGGTTGATCGTGGAACCCACTCCCGACCGGCCGCGGCGGTTTGCGGTTCTGGACGATGACGCGGGTGTGGCCCAGGGGCTGGCCAGCGGGCTGATGAACCAGGGCTACGAGGCTGTGGCCTTCACGGCGGCGGCGCAGCTGGAAACCGCGTTGCAGACCGATTCCTTCGACGGCTTTGTGGTGGACTGGGTGCTTGGAGGCGAGGTGGGCGCAGCGGTGGGCGGCGGCAAGGTCACCGGCAAAACCAGGGCTCCAGCTTCCGGGACTGGCACTGGCACCGCCATGGCGCTGCTGAACAAGCTGCGCAGCGTGAGCCCCAGCAGCCCGATAGCGCTGCTGACGGGCAAGGTGGGCACGCCCGATGTCGACGAGCGTGAGATGGCTGACGCCATCCAGCGCCTGAATCTGCTGTTCATGCAAAAGCCCGTGACGGCTGCTCTGGCCGCCAGCCAGTTCAATGCCTGGTTCGCGAGCCGATGAGTTTTTTGAGGTCTTCGGCGCTGATGGGCTTCTGAAGGAAACCGTCGAAGGGTGGGTGCAGCCCGACATCGCGGTTGTCCGGAGCGCTGATCAGGATCAGCATGGACTGGGCATTGCGGGCGGGCCCTGCGGCGTTGTCCAGGGCGCCACTCCGGATGTCCCGGGCCAGGGCGAGCCCGTTCATGCCGGGCATCTCCAGATCGATCAGGACGACGTCGTAGGCCTGCCTGGCCAGCAGGGTCTGGGCGTCATTGGCTGAAGCGGCTACCTCGCCGTGATGGCCCAGGTGTTGGACGGCTTCCTGCAGCGCGCGCAGCACCTCTGGGCTGTCGTCGACGATCAGGACGTGAAGAGGATCGGGTTCACCGTTGTCACCCTCCCGCCCAGAAAGCTTGGGTTCCGGCGCAGCGGCTGCCGAGTCATCGGCGGCGGCCACCGGTATCTCCACGCGAGCCACCGTGCCCTGGCCGGGTTGGCTTTGCACCTGGATGCGGCCACCAAGCTGGCGCAGCACGTCGCGGATGACGAACAGGCCGATGCGCATGCTCTCATCAAGGGTCTCGGAACCAAGCTCGAAGGCGGCCTGGTCGGACTGCAGCCGGCTCGCATCCTCTGCCGCCAGACCCGGGCCGGTATCGGACACAGTAAACCGCATGCAGTCCGAGCCAACAGGGGCGCCAATGGGAAGCGCGTCCGCTTCCAGCAGGCGCACTCCCACAGTTCCGGCGCTGGTGTACCGAACCGCGTTTTGCAGAAGATTGCGCAGCACCTGCGCGATGCGGATGGGGTCAGCGTTTGCTGTCTGGGGGGTTTGAGGCAGCACGACCTGGAAGGCCAGGCCTTTCGCGGCGGCGGCGGCTTCAAAGTCGGCGCAGACATCACGCACCAGTTCAGAGCAATCGAAGGTTTCGCGCTGCAGACCGATCTCACCGGTGTCGTTGCGGGCGATGGTGAGCAGGTCGCGCATCTGCGCCTGGATGCCCGAGACGGCTACCTCGATGCGGCGGATGGCTGATGCGCTTTGCGGGCGGCTCTGGCCCAACGCTGTGTCGCGCGACAGGGACTCGGCTGCGGTCACGATGCTTTGCAGCGGTGAGCGCAGTTCATGGCTGACCATGCCCAGAAACCGGCGCTTGGTGCTGATGGCCTGTTCCATCGCCAGCACAGCCTGCTGGCGCTCTGTGGCTGCCCGGGCATAGCGCCGTGCGGCGTGCGTCGCGTACAGCAGCCACAGGGCGAGCAGGCCCCAGCACAAGCCAAAACCAGCCCAGGCCCAGCTCAGGCGCCGGTGCAGGCTGCGCAGCAGCTCTTCCTTGGCAACCAGCTCGGCCTGGCGCACGTCGTTGCCCAGCTGGCTCAGAAGTGCCTCGTCGCCCGCGTCCTTCATCGAGCTGAGCACCTTCGCAGCCGAAGCCTGCGAGAACGCGGCCTGCTCCAGCAGCGGCGCCACGCGCTGGTGCAGCTCGGCCACGCGGCGGGTGGCCTCCTCAAAACCAGCGACGCCCTTGAGCATGGTTCTGACTTCTGAGGGCTCGGTCAGGATGCTGGCCCGGGACTCGAGCACCGCCCAGCGCTGGGTGAGGGCCTCAGGCGGGACGGGTTCACCCGCGGCAATGGCCCGCAGTTCCTGCTTGAGGCGTTGGTGGGCGATCTGGTACTGGGTCACCGACCAGAAGAAGCCCTCGCCCGACGCCGTCCGCTCGGCCTGGGCCAGGGCCCATTGCTGGCTGAGCAGCGCTGCGCCGGCCACGACGGTGGACAGCAGCACGATGATCAGCACCGGCACCAGGGCGATGCCTCTTCGGCGCTCGGGCACGCCGCAGGACCCCGCGTTGCCGGCCCGCAGCGGTCCGTTCGGGCTCAAGCCTTGACCTCGATCCTGTTGACTTGCCAGATGAACCTCGATTCTGCGATCGGCCCTGAAAGCGCTCTGGGGTAGCGGTCCCGCGGATACATCGTCCACAGCGGACCCCAGCGCTTGTTGTTCAGCCGCTGGCCGTCCTGGCTGTGCGCCAGGATGACGGCGTAGCGTACAAGGTCGCTCCACGGTATCGGGGCCGAATAGTCGTCCAGCGTCCGAAAGATCAGCGTGCCGCCCGTGAAGCCTGCTGTGCGCATCACGGTCAGGAGGGTTGGGCCGACAAACACCGAGCGCGGTGTCCAGACGGTCGCGGTGGTGATGCTGGCGGTGGGAAGCGCCAGGAAGGCGGCTTCGGTGAAATCAAAACGGGCGGTCCCAGGACCACTGATGCGCAGGAACGGCGCGGCCGCCGAAGCTGGTGGGATGCGACCGGCACCAACGGCCAGGGGCGAAGCAGTCAGG
>JANOZF010000167.1:0-3046 GCA_031429255.1 Rubrivivax sp. | reverse complement strand
CAGGCGCAGGTGATCAACCTGCTGGAAGACCTGCAGGCGCAATTCGGCCTGACCTACATCTTCATCGCGCACGACCTGAGCGTGGTGGAACACATCAGCCAGCGCGTGGCGGTGATGTACCTGGGCCGCATCGTCGAGCTGGCGTCGTCGAAGTCGCTGTACACCAACCCGCTGCACCCCTACACCGAGGCGCTGTTGTCGGCCGTGCCCATTCCCGACCCCACGGTGAAGCGCAAACGCATCCCGTTGCAGGGTGACGTGCCCAGCCCTATCAACCCGCCCAGTGGCTGCCACTTCCACACGCGCTGCCCCATCGCGCAAAAGGGCCTGTGCGACCAGGAAAAGCCGCCGCTGCGGCAGTCCACCGAAGGGCATTGGGTGGCCTGTCACCTGCGGGGCTGACCGCCCGCGCCGGCGCAACGGGCCAGCGCCATAGCCATAGCGCGCGTGCGTCACGCCCTGGAATGGGGCCGCACCCAAGCGTCGGGGCGCCACGGGCCTGAAGAGCTGGCCGCTGGCCAAGGCCGAGCAGGTGCACGTGGCCATCTGGCCCGAATACGAGGGCGCTGAAGCCGGGCAGGCAGATCCGCTGGCCTTCCTGCGCAGCCACGGCATCGAAGCCCAGCGCCATCTGCAGCCGCCGCTGGGCGGCTGGGCGGCCCGTGAGCTGGGGGAACTGCTGCAGTCGCTGGCCACCGACCTGAACGCCGATCTGCTGGTGATGGGCTGCTACGGCCACGGCCGGGCGCGCGAGTGGGTACTGGGCGGCGCCTCGCGCACGTTGCTGTCGTCGATGACGATGCCGATGCTGATGTCGCATTGACGGCTTGCCCACCGACGCAGGCGTCGGGCGGGCCATCCGTGCCGGGGCATCGGCACCGGGGCCCGAGTTTTGCGGTTCAGACCGACCCGCCAGTGGGTGCCCGCCCGGCGCTGGCCTGCTCGACGCGGCGCAAGCGCGCCCGCAATGGCCGCTGGTGGCGCCGTCAGGCGCCGCTGCTGCCTGAGGCGGTGGCCGCCTGCAACAGTTGCGCCACCACGCCCACGGCAATCACCTCGGGCTCCTTGCCGCTGATACCGGGCACACCGATCGGGCAAACCATGCGGTCCGTGGTGGCGGCGGCAAAGCCGCGTTCGCGCAATCGGTGTTCGAAGCGGGCCCGCTTGGTCTTTGAACCGATGAGCCCAAAAAAGCCGAAGTCACCGCGCGCCAGGATGGCCTGCGCCAGCGCCAGATCGAGATCGTGGCTGTGTGTCAGCACCAGATAGAAGGCGCCGGCGGGTGCAACGGCCACCTCGGCCTGCACCGGCTCCACGCACAGGCGCTGGATGTGGGCAGGCGCGGGACCGCTCGGAAACTCAGTCTCGCGCTCGTCTATCCACTGCACCTGGCAGTGAATGTCGCCGAGCAGCCGCACGATGGCACGGCCCACGTGCCCGGCACCATAGAGTTGCAGCGTGAACCTCGGCACCTGAAGTGCCCAGCCGTTCAGGTCGCAGGCAGCCAAAGGGGTGAACAGCAGTTCCAGCACACCACCACAGCACTGCCCCAGGCTGGGCCCCAGCGCGATGCGCTGCAGCAGTGGCAACTGGCGCGGGCCGTCTGGCCCCATGGCACCGGGAGCGGCTGGGGCCAGCGAGCGTTGCAGCAGTTCACGGGCGTCGGCAATGGCTTTCAGCTCCAGGTGGCCGCCGCCTATGGTGCCTGCCACGGCATCGGCCGCCACCAGCATGCGCGTGCCGGTTTCTCGCGGTACCGATCCCTGGTGTGCATGCACCTGCACCACCACCGCCGGCCGGCCCTGGGCTTGCCAGCGTTGCGCGGTGCTGCGCAGACCGTCCGGCATCAACCGCGACCGACGCCGGCCTGCTGCACCGCGGTGATGGCGCGCAGGATGGCCTCGCTGGTGGCGGGCGCCTGCAGCGGCGGGTCCACGCGGTGGCCCGCCACGGCCGAGATGGCATCGCGGATGGCAAAGAACACGCTGAAAGGCAGCAGCAGCGGCGGCTCGCCCACGGCCTTGCTGCGGTGGATGCTGTCAGCACCGTTGTCGCGTTCGAACAGGCGCGTGTGAAACTCGGTCGGGCAGTCGTTGGCGGTGGGAATCTTGTAGGTGCTGGGTGCATGCGTCATCAGCAGCCCGGCCTTCGCGCTGCCATCGGCCGGGTGCCACACCAGCTCTTCCATCGTCAGCCAGCCCATGCCCTGGATGAAGGCGCCTTCGATCTGGCCGATGTCGATGCCCGGGTTCAGCGAACGGCCGGCGTCGTGCAGCAGGTCGGCGCGCAGCAGCTTCCACTCGCCGGTGAGGGTGTCCACCACCACCTCGCTCACCGCGGCGCCGTAGGCAAAGTAGTAGAACGGCTTGCCCTGCAGCGTGTCGCGGTTCCAGCTCAGGCCCGGCGTGCTGTAGAAGCCTTCGCTCCACAGCTGCACGCGTGCGGTGTAGGCCGCGTTGACGACATCGGCAAACGGGCGCGGCTGGCCGGCCACCCACACCTGCCCCGCTTCGAAGCGCACGGCGTCGGCCACGCCACCCCAGCGCCCCGCGGCAAACCCGGCCAGTCGGTCGCGCACGCGGCGCGCGGAGTCCTGCGCCGCCTTGCCATTCAGGTCGCTGCCGGTGCTGGCCGCGGTGGCAGAGGTGTTGGCAATCTTCTGCGTGTCGGTGGCGGTGCAGCGCACGGCTGCCAAGGGCAGGCCCAGTTCGTGCGCCACCACCTGCGCCACCTTGGTGTTCAGGCCCTGGCCCATCTCGGTGCCACCGTGGTTCACGAGCACGCTGCCGTCGGTGTACACGTGCACCAGCGCGCCGGCCTGGTTCAGGTGCGGCACGTTGAAGCTGATGCCGAACTTCAGCGGCGTCAGCGCAAGGCCCTTCTTCAGCACCGGGCTGGCGGCGTTGAAGCTGGCGATGTCTTCGCGCCGCTGGCCGTAGCCGCTGCTGGCTTCCAGCTGCGCCACCAGTTCGTGGATGATGTTGTCTTCCACCGTCTGGCCATACGGCGTGACCACGCCGTTGCCTGAGGCGGGCGTGGTGTTGTG
>JANOZF010000166.1:0-4863 GCA_031429255.1 Rubrivivax sp. | reverse complement strand
CACGAAGCTACCAAGCTACCAAGCGCACCATGGCCAAACCCGTACTCCTGTGGACCGACGCCGCAATCTGGTTGCTGGTGCTGGCCGCCGTGGCCTACGGCATCAGCGTGTTGCGCAGCCCCGAGATGTCGCGCAACTGGGGCAAGGTGTTTCGCAACGCGCCTGCGCTGGCGTCCAGCGTCATCCTGCTGCTGTGCCTGGGCGTGACCTTGCTGGACAGTCTGCATTACCGCCCGCGCTTGCCGCCCGCGCCGGGCTTGGCCGACGCCGCGCCGGCCTATGACACGCGCACGCATTCACTGCTGGACGCGCTGTTGCTCGATCTGGTCGACGCGCGCGAGGCCACCTATTCCCGTCCGCTGTCCTACCTGGGCTTCACCAAGGAGTCGCTGCTCATCGACGGCCAGATCCAGCGCGTGGCGCCGCGCCTGGTGCATGGCGGCAAACACCTCACCGACCCGGCCACGCATTGGTGGCCCGACGTGGTGATGCGCTCCAGCCTGGGCATGACCGCCGGCGCACTGGTGGCCGTGCTGCTGACGCTGCTGTTTCTGTCGGTGCTGGGGCGCTCCAGCGGGCAGGGCGTGCGCGCCACGTGGGCGCAGATCCGCGCGCGCCAGGGGCCCGTGCCCTGGCATGTGGCGCTGGTGACGGTGTGGCTGCTGTGCCTGCTGGTGGGCGCGGCCACGGCACTGTCGGGCCCCTACCACCTGCTGGGCACCGACCTCACCGGCAACGACGTGCTGTACCAGTCGTTGAAGAGCATCCGCACCGCATTTGTCATCGGTGCGCTGGCCACCGTGGCCACGCTGCCGCTGGCGGTGGTGCTGGGCATCCTGGCGGGCTACTTCCGCGGCTGGGCGGACGAGGCCATCCAGTACCTGTACACGGTGCTGTCGTCGGTGCCCAACGTGCTGCTCATCGCAGCCTTCGTGCTGATGGTGCAGGTGTTTCTGGACAAGAACCCCGACCTTTTCGAGACCGGCGCCGAGCGCTCCGACCTGAAGCTCTTCCTGCTGTGCGCGGTGCTCGGCGGCACCGGCTGGGCCGGGCTGTGCCGGCTGCTGCGTGCAGAGACGCTGAAGCTGCGCGAGCTGGACTACGTGCAGGCCGCGCAGGCCTTCGGTGTCAGCGACAGCCGCATCATGGCGCGCCACATCTTCCCCAACGTGGCACACCTGATGCTCATCATCACCGTGCTCGAGTTCTCGGCGCTGATCCTCTATGAGGCCGTGCTGTCCTACGTCGGCGTCGGCGTCGACCCGTCGATGAACAGCTTCGGCGGCATGATCAACCTGGCGCGCAACGAGATGAGCCGCGACCCGCTGGTGTGGTGGAGCTTTGCCTCGGCCTTCGGCTTCATGGTCACGCTGGTGCTGGCGGCCAACCTGTTTGCCGATGGTGTGCGGGATGCGTTCGACCCGCACTTCCGCGTCAACAAGGTGCGGCTGCGCCGTCGCGTGAAGGCGCCGTCATGAGCCAGCCGGCCATCGAAATCAGCGGGCTGCAGGTCGAGCTCGACGGCGACGCCGGCCTGGTGCGCGCCATCGACGGCATGTGGCTGTCCATTCAGCGTGGCGAGACCTTTGCGTTGGTGGGCGAGAGCGGCTGTGGCAAGAGCATGACGGCGCTGGCGCTGATGCGCCTGCTGCCCGAAAACGGCACCATCGCGGCGGGCGACATCCACATCGGATCGGCTGGCGGGCGCATCGACGTGCTGGCGCTGCCCGAAGAGCAGATGCGCAGCGTGCGCGGTGCGCGCATCGGCATGATCTTCCAGGAGCCGTCCACCAGCCTGAATCCGGTGATGCGGGTGGGCCAGCAGATCATCGAGGCCATCGAGGCGCACACACCGCTGCGCGGCGCGGCCGCGCGCGCCAAGGCTGTCGAGTGGCTGAAGCGCGTGGGCATCCCCGAGCCCGAGCGCCGCATCGACGACTACCCCTTCCGCATGAGCGGCGGCCAGAAGCAGCGCGTGATGATTGCGATGGCGCTGGCCGCCGAGCCTGATTTTCTGGTGGCCGATGAGCCCACCACGGCGCTGGACGTCACCATCCAGGCACAGATCCTCGGCCTGCTGAAAGACCTGCAGCGCGAGCGCGGCATGGGCATGTTGCTGATCACGCACGACCTGGCCGTGGTCTCGGGCATGGCGCACCGCGTGGCGCTGATGTACGCGGGCCAGATCATCGAGGTGGCCGCCGCTGATGATTTCTTCAAGGCGCCGAAACACCCCTATGCGCAGGCGCTGTTGAAGGCCTTGCCCGATGCGTCCAAGCGCGGGCAGGCGCTGCACGCGATTGCAGGCACCGTGCCGCAGCTGACACAGACGTTTGGTGGATGCCGGTTTGCGCCCCGTTGCGAGCGCGTGATGGTGCAGTGCGCGGGCACTGTGCCCGAATTGCTGCCGGTGGCGGCAGGGCACGACGTGCGGTGTCTGTTGTTCTCTGGCGCCAGCCAAGCGCAGCAACGCGAGCCCCACCTGGAGCCTGTGTTGGTGCACAGAGCAAGCCCTGGACGGCAGGCGGTGGCAGCCGTCTCGCGCGCCGACGCCGCGATGGTCGCACCGCTGCTCGAAGTCAAGAATCTGCGCGTTCGCTTCCCCATCCGCAGTGGCATGCTGCACGGCGTCAAGGGTTACTTCAACGCGGTCGATGGGGTGTCGTTCCAACTGGCCGCGGGTGAGACGCTGGCCCTGGTGGGCGAGTCGGGCTGCGGCAAGACCACCACCGGCAAAGCCATCGTGCAGTTGCTGCGGCGCGTGGCCAGCACCGAAGGGAAGGCGCTGCTCAACGGCCGCAACCTGTTTGATCTGCACGGCGACGACCTGCGTGCCGCGCGGGCCCAGGTGCAGATCATCTTCCAGGACCCGTTTGCGTCGCTGAACCCGCGCATGCGGGTGTTCGATGTGCTCGAAGAAGGCCTGGCAGCGCTGCAACCGACCCTGACTGCTGCCGACCGCCGCCAGCGGCTGCAGCGGCTGACCGACCAGGTGGGCCTGCGCCAGGACGCGCTGCAGCGCTACCCGCACGAGTTCTCGGGTGGCCAGCGCCAGCGCATCGCCATCGCCCGCGCGCTGGCCGTGGAGCCCAGGCTCATCGTGTGCGACGAGCCCACATCCGCGCTGGACGTGTCGGTGCAGGCGCAGATCCTCAACCTGCTGCGCGACCTGCAGCGCGAACTGGGCGTGAGCTACCTGTTCATCACGCACAACATCGGCGTCGTCGAAACCATTGCCGACCGCGTGGCGGTGATGCGGGCGGGCAAGATCGAAGAGCAGGGCGATTGCCAGGCCGTGCTGAGTCGGCCGCAGACGGCGTATACGCGGGAACTGCTGGCCGCAGTGCCGCGGCTGGTGCTACAGAGTGCGCGTTAGGGCGCTTCGATTTCGCCCGTGCTGAAGGTGGTTCGGTCTGGTGCGAAGCGCATGCACCTTGCGCGCATGGTGCCCTGACTTCGTGCAGCCAGCACTCAAGCCACGCGTGGTGGCTGCTGGGTCTTCCGTTGAGGGGCCCGTGCACGATGAAACGCGGCGTCTACACTGCCGCAGGTGAGCTCATCACCCGTCATCAGCCTGAACCCGATGCTGCGCCAGTTGCTGCAAAAAGGCTTGCAGGCCAGGAGCGAAGGCCGGCTGGCCGATGCTCTCGCCGCCTGGGCCGAAGTGTTGCAGCGTGCGCCCGAGCAACCCGACGCGCTGCACCTGCTGGGCCAGCTGGCGCGCGCGCAGGGCCAACGGGCGGAGGCCGCTGAGTTGCTGGCCCGCTCGGTGCAGGCCAACCCGCAGCAGGCGCAGGCCTGGTATCTGCTGGGTGATGTGCAGGAAGACCTGGCGCGCTGGAGCGATGCATTGGCGAGCTACGCGCGTGCAGCGCAGATCCAGCCTTCACTCGTTCAGGCGCACTACAACCAGGCTCGGCTGCTTCGGATGCTGGGCCAACCTGCCCAGGCTGATGAGTGCCTGACGCGGGCCTTCAACGGGTCGCCTGGCGCGCCGGCATTGACGGCCCAGATGCTTCAGCTTCGCGCGCTTCTGTACGAGGACGCCGGCCGGCTCGACGAGGCGGTGCAGACGCTGGATCGGGCCTTGGAAGTGGCGCCAACCCGTGCCGCGTTGCACCACAACCGCGGTGTGCTGCTGCAACGTCTGGCACGGCCGGCTGAGGCGCTGGCCGCGCACGACCGCGCGCTGGCGCTGGGGCTGGAGGCGGCCGACGCGCACTACAACCGCGGCAACAGCCTGCAGAGTCTGGGGCGGCTGGCGGATGCGCTGGCGTCTTACCGCGTGGCTTTGGCTCTCGACCCGCAGCACGATCTGGCGCTGTACGACTGTGCGCGTTTGCGCTGGCGGCTGGGTGACGCTGACTTCACGGCCGAACTCGATGCTGCGGCGGCAGCAGCGCCGGCGTCTGCGCTGGCGCATGGCATCAAGGGCCGACTGCTGCTGCGCGCCCAGCGCGACGCAGATGCCGCTGCAGCCTACGCACAGGCGGCCTCGCTGGCCACGTCCACCGCGGGTTACTTTGACGGTCTGGGCCAGGCACTGAGCCGCCTGGGTCGCCATGACGAGGCGCTGGCCGCGCACCAGCGTGCAGTGGCCCTGGCGCCCGACCAGGCGGCCACGCACATCAGCCATGCCAGCAGCCTGTTGCGCGCGGGCCAGACGGTGCTGGCGGCACTGGTGGCCGAGACGGCCGTGCGCCTGGACCCGCTGGACCAGCAGGCCTGGGCGTTCCTGGGACTGGCCTGGCGGGCCAACGGCGATGCGCGCGAGGCTTGGTTGAACGACTACCGCCACCACGTGCAGGTGTTTGACCTGCCGGCGCCCGATGGCTGGGACGACATGCCTGCATTCAACCGCGC
>JANOZF010000165.1:0-1621 GCA_031429255.1 Rubrivivax sp. | reverse complement strand
CACCTGCAGCGCCGCGCGCGCGTTCTGCTCCACCAGCAGGATGGAGACGCCCTCGGCGCGCAGGCGCTCGATGGTGTTGAAGATGTCGCGCACCACCAGCGGCGCCAGGCCCAGGCTCGGTTCGTCCAGCATCAGCAGCTTGGGGTCGCCCATCAACGCCCGGCCCACGGCCAGCATCTGCCGTTCGCCGCCCGACAAGGTGCCGGCGAGCTGGGCCCGTCGTTCCTTCAGGCGCGGGAACAGCGTGTACACGCGTTCCAGGCCGCCACGCCAGTTCGGCACGCGCAGCCTCATGGCGCGGTAGCCGCCCAGCACCAGGTTGTCTTCCACCGGCATGGTGGTGAAGAGTTCGCGCTTTTCCGGCACCAGCGCCAGGCCCATCATCACGCGGTCTTCCAGCGTGCTGTCGTTCAGGTCCTGGCCATCGAAGCGCAGTTGGCCGCGTGCCGGCAGCACGCCCATCAAGGCGTTCAAGGTGGTGCTCTTGCCGGCGCCGTTGGGGCCGATGACGGTGATGACCTGGCCCTTGTTCAGCTGCAGGCTCAGGCCACTGAGCACCTCGGCGCGGCCGTAGCCGGCGTGCAGCCCACGCACTTCAAGCAAGGGGTGCTGTGACATGGTTCAGTGTTCCGTTCCGAGGTAGGCGGCGCGCACGGCGGGGCTGGCCTGCACCTCGGCGGGAGTGCCTTCCATCAGCCAGGTGCCGAACTCCATCACCACGATGCGGTCGGTCAGGCCCATCACGAAGTCCATGTCGTGTTCCACCAGCAGGATGCTCAGGCCTTCGCCCTTGAGCTGGCGCAGCACGTCGGCCAGGGCCTGCTTTTCCTGGTGGCGCAGGCCCGCGGCGGGTTCGTCGAGCAGCAACAACGCGGGGTCGGTGGCCAGCGCGCGCGCAATCTCCATCAGGCGCTGCGGGCCCAGTGCCAGGTTGCCGGCCAGCTCAAACATCTTGTCGGCCATGCCGATGCGGGCCAGCTGGCGTTCGGCTTCGGCGAAGAGCTGCTTTTCTTCGTCGCGGTCCAGCCGCAACATGGCGCGCGCCGTGCCGGCCTTGCCGCGCCCGTAGGCGCCCAGCGCCACGTTTTCCAGCACCGTCATGTCCGGCACCATCTTCACGTGCTGGAAGGTGCGGCCGACGCCGCGGCGCGCAATCTCGCGGCTGGGCAGGCCGTTGATAGGCTGGCCGCGGAAGCGCACCGCGCCGCTGCTCAGGCCGAGCAGGCCGGTGATGAGGTTGAATGTGGTGCTCTTGCCCGCCCCGTTGGGCCCGATCAGGCCGACGATGTCGCCGGCGCGGATCTGGAAGCTGACGTCGTTCACCGCCACCAGCCCACCGAAGGCCTTGCGCACCGTGTCCACGTCCAGCAGCACTTCGCCCTTGGCCGGCTTGCTGCGCATCGGCAACGCTGCCGCGTCGGCCCAGTTGCGCACGCGGGGTGACGCCGGGAACCAGCGCCCGACGAAGGACCACAGGCCCTCGGGCGCGTACTTCAGCACCACCACCAGCACGATGCCGAAGATGATGGTCTCGAAATTGCCGCTGGTGCCGATGAGCTTGGGCAGCAGCACCTGCAGCTGGTCTTCGACGATGCGCACCACCGCCGAGCCGAGGAAGGCG
>JANOZF010000164.1:0-9104 GCA_031429255.1 Rubrivivax sp. | reverse complement strand
GCTGCAAAAGGAAGTGGTGGACCGCATGGCCGCCAGCCCGGGTTGCAAGGACTTCGGTCGGTTGTCGGTGATGCTGCAGTGGCGCTACCGCATCGAGCATGTGTTGGACGTGCCGCCCGAGGCCTTCGACCCGCCGCCGCGTGTTGATTCGGCCGTGGTGCGCATGGTGCCGCTGCCGGCGGCACAGGCCGCGACGGTGGACGCCGCGCGGCTGGGCGAACTGGTGGCCTGTGCCTTTTCACAGCGGCGCAAGATCTTGCGCCACACGCTGGGGCGTTGGATTGAGCAGCAGGGGCTGCAGACGGCGTTTGACTTGCAGCGGCGGGCTGAAGAGGTGCCGGTGGATGAGTATCTGGCGCTGGCTCGGTTGACTGCTGGTTGACTGCTGGTTGACTGCTGAACCGCTTGCCGCTGGCTGCTGGCTGGTTGGTTGCCACTGGCGTGCTTTGATTTGGGCATGCCCATAGCGCGGCGGTCGCGAGCCGGCGGGGTGTGCTGCTCCGCTCATGTCCTCCTTCGCCAGCCTGCGGCTGTCGAATTCCCCCTTTACTTCGCTGCGCAGCACACCCCACCGGCTCGCTCATCCAACAGAGTTGGTGTGTCTGGTGGCGCGCCAGGGCTGGTGGTGAGCCGCAGGTGCCGGGTGGCCGCCGCAGCGAAGTAAAGGGGGAATTCGGCGGCCGTTAGGCCGACGAAGGAGGACATGAGCGGAGGCGGCCACCCGGCGCCTGTGGCGGCCGCCACAAATGCGAGCACGACTGAGCCACCAACCCACATTTGACGACCACGGCAACAGACCTCAGTCGCTGCTGAATTCCGCAGCCTTCCGCCACATCCCCGCGTGCTGCAGCAGCGCCAGCACCCTTGCCATCACGTCTTGACGGTAGGAGCCGAGGTCCCGCCCTTCATAGTCATAAAAACCGCTGGCGGTTTTCAGCCCCAGCTGGCCTTCGTTGTACATCCGGCCCACGATGGGTGGGGCGGCATAGCGCTCAGCGCTGATGCTGCCGGCCATCTCGCGGCTGGCGTGGTGCAGGATGTCCACGCCACCAAAGTCGATGAACTCGACCACGCCAATGGCGGCGAAGCGCAGGCCCATGCCGTAGCGTGTGGCCTTGTCGATCTCTTCGGCGGTGGCCGCGCCTTCTTCCACCATGCGCGCAGCCTCGTTCATCACCAGCGCCTGCAGCCGCGGCACGATGTAGCCGGGCGTTGGTCCGCACACCACCGGCAGCTTGCCGATGCCTTCCATCAGCGCCTTCGTGCGGGCCAGCACCTCGGGCGCCAGCGCCGGGTGCGTCGACAGTTCCACCACCGGAATGATGTAGGCCGGGTTCAGCCAGTGCATGTTCAGGAAACGCTCGGGCCGCCGTACCAGCGCCGTGAGCTGCGTCACCAGGATGCTGCTGGTGGTGCTGGTGATGATGGCGTCGTCGCGGCAGTGGCGGTTGATGGCGTCGAAGGCGTCGCGTTTGGCGTCCATCGTTTCTGGCACACCTTCGAACAGCAGTTCGGCGGCCGCGATGGCACCCGGTGCGTCGGCTGCCGCCACCAGCTGAACCCGCGCCGCCAGCGTGTCAACCTGGTCGGCGCGCAGTGTGCCCAGCTGCACCAGGCTCAGCAGCGCGCCGCGCAGTTCGGCGTGCACCTCGGCTTGCAGGCGCGCCCAGGCCTCGGGCGTGCGCGTGCGCAGGTCCACCAGCGTGATGCGGTGGCCGGCGTAGGCGAAGGCGATGGCAATGCCGCGGCCCATGCGGCCGGCGCCCACGGCGCAGAAACGGGCGCTGGTTTGAGCGGCTGCGATCAGCGTCGTGGCCATCGTCACGCCTCGCCGTCGTGCAGCATCTGCTGCAACTGCGCTTTGTTCATTGCGGCGAGACCCAGTGCCTCCAGCGTGCGGGCGCCCTGGCGCAGGTCCCGGCCCAGGAACCCGCCCACGATGGCCAGGATGCCCTGTGCGATGGGCGCGTCGACGCCCGCCCAGCGAGCCACGCTCGCCTGCAGGGCCAGGCCCATTTCGGTGTCTTCGCTGATGTAGCGGTGGCTGTGCAGGTCGATGTGTTCGCGCCAGTCGCCGCTTTTCTGCAGCTTCTTGTGCGCGTCACCGTACATCCAGCGGTCGTTGTTGTAGTGGTCGGCCAGCGGGTAGTGCGGTGCACCGTAGCCCAACGCTTCACGCACGGCGATGCGTTCCTGGTCCAGCCGGTCGGTGACGGCGCGCACGGCGGGCTGTGTGCCTTCGGTGTGGATGCCCCAGGTCTGAAAGTGCTGCAGTGGCGCGGCGTTCATCACCATCAGTGGTGGGTGGATGATGGGCCCGGCGTTCATCAGCGCGCCCGACAGCGCATCACCGCAGCCGTGCACCGCCGGGTAGGCCTGCCGGATGACCGCCAAGGCGCGTTGCGCATGGCGCGCCGGGTAGACCCCGGTGGGCAGGTGGATGGCGCGCACGGTGACATTGACCTCGCGCACGCCGTGCTTGCGCGCCAGGTAGGGCAGGGTGCCGGTTTCGGCCCACACCACGTCGGCACGGCTGCCGGCGGCGCGCGCCCAACGTGCCATCAGAAAGCTGCCCAGGGTGCCTGGCGGGATGAACACCACCTGCCCGTCCACCAGGTGTGGCGCCATGGCTGCGGCGATGTCGGCCTGTGCAATGGCCGGTGAGGGGATGACAATGAGCTCGGCGCCGTGCAGCGCGGCGGCAATGTCCGCCGTGGCTCTTGCGATGGGCACTTCACGTACGCCCTGAGCGTCCTTCAGCGTGATGCAGCCGCTGTCGACCACGGGCTGCAGCACCGCAGCGTTGCGCCGCCACAGGCGCACCTCGTGGCCGGCTTCTGAGAGGTCGGCAGCGGCGGCATAACAGCCGTGGCCGCCGCCGAGAACGGCGATCTTCATTGCAGGGGGTCCTTGGGTCGGGCTTCCTGGCCGGAGGGTTGGCGAAACCGGAGATGCGGCTCACGCTCACGCCGTCACGCACACGATACGCCCTGCCACCCACTGCCCGCGTCGGGCGATGGGCTCAAGAGCCTGGAAACTGCAGCGTCACCAGGGTGCCGCCGAGCGGCGGGCAATCCACGGTCACGCTGCCCTGGTGCAGCTCTGCAATGCGCTTGACGATGGCCAGCCCCAGGCCTTTGCCCTCGTCGCTGGTGGCCGGGGCCACCCCGGTGCGACTCTGGTAGAGGCGATCAAAGAGGTGCGGCAGGTCGGGCGCAGCGATGCCCGGGCCTTCGTCTTGCACACGCACCAGCACGCGGGCGGGTGCGTTGGCGTCGACGGGGGGCAGTCGCTGCACGCTCAGTTCGATGGCCTTGCCGGGTGGGGTGAACTTCAAGGCGTTGTCCAGCAGGTTGGCCACTGCGCGTTCGAACAATTCGATGTCGACGTCGGCCACCGGCGTGTCGCCGCTGCGCTGCTCAAAGCGCAGCGCCACGCCCTTTTGTGCGGCGCGTTGTTCGAAGCGCCGCGTGATGTCGTCCAGCACCTCGCCCAGGTCCAGCCGCATGCGGCGCAGCTTGAATTGCGGCTCGTCCAGCAGCGCCAGGTCGCCCAGCGAACGCACCATGCCCGCGGCATTGCGCGTGTTGCGCAGCGCCACCTCCACCAGCTGGCGGTCTTGTGCGCGCTCGGGCAGGTTGGCCCAGCGCAGTTCCAGTGTTTCCAGGCAGGCCACAGTGGCGGTCAGGGGGCTGCGCAGGTCGTGCGACAGGTTGCTGACGCTCTCGCGCCTGAAGTGGTCCAGCCGCTTGAGCTCGTCCCATTGCTGGCGCAGCTTGACCAGCAGCGCATGGAAGCCACCGCGCAGCTTGGCGAACTCGTCGTTGCCGCGCACCGGCGCCTGTGCAGGCACCGCGACGCTGACACTGA
Organism: Rubrivivax sp.; assembly: GCA_031429255.1. GTDB lineage: Bacteria > Pseudomonadota > Gammaproteobacteria > Burkholderiales > Burkholderiaceae_C > Rubrivivax. The sequence goes on along the minus strand of JANOZF010000164.1, from coordinate 5,234 downwards.
AGCCCTGGCGTTCAGCGAGTGCCACCTCGTCGCTCAACGCGCGCAGCGGCCGCGTCACGGCCACGATGATCCACGCCGCCAGCGCCGCGGCCAGCACGATCAGTGCCGCCACGGTGGCCAGCGCCGGGCCGGCCAGGCTGCTGCCGAACATCGCCAGCCGTTGCGCCGGCAGGCTGAGCTTGCGGCTGGCCAGATACAGGTAGCCCTGCGTGGCCGCCGCCGGGCCGATGCTGCTGCGGCTGAGTGAACGCGCGGCCACCACCGCCATGTCGTCGCCGGTGTCGGGGTCCAGGCCCATCAGGTAGGCGCCGTCGGGTGTGCCACCCTGCCGCGCCAGCTTGGCTGCTTGCTGCACCGACTGCAGCGGCAGCGTGCTGCCCAGAGGCGGCGCGCTGCTGCTGCTGCTGGCCAGCAGCCGGCCTTGCGCGTCCAGCAGGTACAGCCGGCTGTCGGGGTCGAACAGCAGCAGGCTGCGCAGAAAGCTCGCAAATTCCTCGGGGTTGCGTTGCTGCTGTTCCAGCAGGCTGTCGTGTTGCTGCAGCACGCGGGTCATGAAAGCCTCGGCGCGCAGGTAGGCGCTTTCGCGCTCGAAACGCTGGAAGGCCAGTGCCACCGTGGCCAGCACCGCCACCGCGGTGGCCAGCCCGGTGAGGAACACCGTCAGCGCCAGGCGCAGGCGCACGCTCATCGCCATGCGGCCTGGTGTCGTCGATGCACGCGCCCTTCAGGGTGCATCGCGCATCTTGTAGCCAGCGCCGCGCACGGTCAGGATGAAGCGCGGGTTCATGGCGTCGGCTTCGAGCTTGCTGCGCAGCCGGTTGATGTGCGTGGTGACGGTGTGTTCGTAGCCGTCGTGCGTGTAGCCCCACACGGCGTCCAGCAACTGCGCGCGGGAGAACACCTGGCCGGGGTGGCGCGCAAAGTGCAGCAGCAGGTCGAATTCCAGCGCCGTGAAATCCAGCAGTCGGCCGGCCAGTTGTGCTTCGCGGCGCACGGGTTGTATGGCCAGCTCGCCATTGCGCACTGCCTGCGACTGTGCCGGTGCAGGGGCGGCCTGTGCGGCGCGCAGCAGTTCGGCGCGGCGCAGCAGCGCTTTCACGCGAGCAAGCAACTCGGCCATCGAAAACGGCTTCGTCAGGTAGTCGTCGGCACCCAGTTCCAGGCCCAGCACGCGGTCGAGCTCGGTGCTCTTGGCCGTCAGCATCAGGATCGGCGTGGCCTGGCCCTTGGCGCGCAGCGCCTTGCAAACCTCCAGCCCGTCCAGGCCCGGCATCATCAGGTCCAGCACCAGCAGGTCGGCTGGCTGCGCCAGCTGCTGCGCCACGGCCGACACACCATCAGCCACCGCGCGCACCTGGTAGCCGCTGGTCTGCAGGTTCAGCACGATGAGGTCGCGGATGTCGGCCTGGTCTTCGGCCACGAGAATGTGCGGGGGCATGCAAGGCAGTCGCGCCGTCAGGCCCGGTTCTTACGCCGGGGTCTTGACGCCGATGTGATCTGTTTGTGATGTTTGGTGATCAAGCCGCGAGGTGCGCTGGGCACAGTGTAGCCATCGACTTGGCCACCTCCGACTCCACATCCACAACCGCAGACTCTGAGTGCACAACACCATGCATACCGCCGCCCACGCCCACGCCCCCGCCTTCCAGCCTGCCCCCGCCTTTCACCCGGCCTTGCTGGCCCCAGCGGCGCCTGGCTGGCCGGACCTGGCGCCGCACCGTGGTCGCCTGGTGCAGTTTGCCCGGCGCCGCCTGCTGGACCCCAGCCTGGCCGAAGACCTGGTGCACGACGTGTTCGAGGCCGTCATCACCGGCCGCGCCCAGTTCGGCGGCAAAAGCAGCCTGAGCACCTGGCTGGTGGGTGTGCTGAAACACAAGATCGTGGATCTGGTGCGCCAGCGCACGGGCCATGTCAGCCTGGACCACAGCGACGACGAAGACGAAGGCGCCGGGTTCGCGGCCGAACTGGTGTGCTCACGGCCCGGCCCGGCCGAGGTGGCCGAGCAGCGTCAGCTGTTGCAGCGGGCGCTGCAGCGCATCGATGCCCTGCCCGCGAGCCTGAAGTCCGTGGTGCAACTGCGGGTGCTTCAGGACGACAGCACTGAAGCGGTGTGCCAGGCGCTGAACATCAGCGAACAGAACCTGTTTGTGCGCCTGCACCGTGCGCGCAAGGCGCTGGTCGAAGCGGCTTGAAGGGGCTGGCTTCCTCGTGCTTAGGCACGGAAGGTTGCGAAGCCCGGTGCCGGGTGCGCATCTTCAGTGCGAGGCCGGCCCCAGGCCTATCGGTGCCGGCGCGTCCATCACGATCTTTCTGAACAGCGGCTGATAGTCGGTAGGGGCTTGCTGGCCAGGATGGGTCAGTGTCAGCGGGTCGCGCCCGGCCTCGAAGATGGCGTCCAGCCGTGCCCAGTCGTCGGCGCCCAGGCTGCGCTGCGCAGCGGGCAGCACCTCGCGCTCTTCCACCGCCATGTGCTCCAGGTAATGCCGCGTGTACTGCTGCGCGGCCTGCTCGAAGGCCTCGCGCCGGGGTTCACCCAGCACCTCGAAGGCCAGCAGCGCGTGCTGCAGGTCGCGGATGGCTCTTTCACTGATGTCATGGTCGCTGTCCAGGCGCTGCAGCACCGGCGCCAGCTCGGGGCAACGTTGGCGCAACAGCGGAAACAGGAACTCGGTTTCGCGCCGGTGGTGCTGGCGTTCCGGGAATTCGTCGACGTAGAACAGCATCGCGCGCAGCACGTCGAAGTCCGGCAGGCGGCCTTCACGCCGCGCCAGCTGCAGCATCATGCCCAGCGAACGCAACATGGCCGCCAGCGCCTGATGCTCTTCTTGAAGGAGGGTGATGGTGGCTGGTCTCATGGCGCGGAGCATGAAACGCGGCCTGGGCGTGCGGCTTGACGTGGCTCAAGACTGCTGCAGGTTTGCGTCCCCGCCTGCCGGCCAACAGGCACCAGCATGCGGCCTAGAATTCCGGGTTCACTCAACACCGCCTGACGGCCCGCCCCATGCCCACCCCCGACACTTCCTTGATGGCCAACGCCATCCGCGCCCTGGCCATGGACGCTGTGCAGCAAGCCAATTCCGGCCACCCGGGGGCGCCGATGGGCATGGCCGAGATGGCGGTGGCGCTGTGGGGTCGGCACCTGAAACACAACCCAGCCGACCCGCACTGGCCCGACCGCGACCGTTTTGTGCTGAGCAACGGCCACGCCAGCATGCTGATCTATGCGCTGCTGCACCTGACCGGCTACGACCTGGCCATGAGCGAGCTGCGCAACTTCCGCCAGCTGCACAGCAAGACGCCAGGCCACCCTGAAGTGGACGTGACGCCCGGCGTTGAAACCACCACCGGCCCGCTGGGCCAGGGCCTGACCAACGCGGTGGGCATGGCGCTCGCCGAAAAGCTGCTCGCGGCCGAATTCAACCGCCCCGGCCATGCGCTGGTGGACCACCACACCTTCTGCTTCCTGGGCGACGGCTGCCTGATGGAAGGCATCAGCCACGAAGCGGTGGCGCTGGCGGGTGCCTGGAAACTGAACAAGCTGGTGGCGCTGTACGACGACAACGGCATCAGCATCGACGGCAAGGTGCAGCCCTGGTTCATCGACAACGTCGGCCAGCGCTTTGCCAGCTACGGCTGGAACGTCATCGGCCCGATCGACGGCCACGACGTGGCGGCGGTGGACGCCGCCATCGTGCAGGCCAAGACCACGGCCACCGCGCCGACGATGATCATCTGCAAGACCACCATCGGCATGGGCTCGCCCAACCGCGGCGGCACCGCCAAGGCGCACGGCGAGGCGCTGGGCGCCGACGAGATCAAGCTGACGCGTGACGCCCTGGGCTGGGCCTATGAGCCTTTTGTCATTCCGGAAGAGGCCTACAGCGCCTGGGACGCCAAGGCCGCCGGCGACAGCGCCGAGGCCGCCTGGGCGGCAGGCTTTGCTGCCTACAAGGCCGCGTTCCCCGAACTCGCCGCCGAGTTTGCGCGCCGCATCAAGGGCGAGCTGCCCGCCGGTTTTGCGCAGACGGCGGTGGACGCGGTGATCGCCGCGCACACCAAGGCCGAGACCGTGGCCAGCCGCAAGGCGAGCCAGATCGCGCTGGAGATCTTCACCAAGGCGCTGCCCGAGATGCTGGGCGGCTCGGCCGACCTCACCGGCAGCAACCTGACCAACACCAGCAGCACGCCGGCGCTGCGTTTCGACGATGCCGGCGTGCCCAAGGTCACCGACGACGGCAAGCCGGGCCGCCACATCAACTACGGCGTGCGCGAATTCGGCATGGCCGCTGTCATGAACGGCATTGGCTTGCATGGCGGCTACATCCCGTACGGCGGCACCTTCCTCACGTTCAGCGACTACAGCCGCAACGCCATCCGCATGGCGGCGCTGATGAAGCGGCGTGTGATCCACGTCTTCACGCACGACAGCATCGGCCTGGGGGAAGACGGCCCCACGCACCAGAGCGTCGAACATGCGGCCAGCCTGCGGCTGATTCCGAACCTGGACGTCTGGCGCCCGGCCGACACCGCCGAAACCGCGGTGGCCTGGACCATGGCGCTGGCCAACAAGAGCCGCCCGAGCGCGCTGCTGCTGAGCCGGCAGAACCTGCCGTACGCGCCGAAGGCCAGCCTCGACGCGCTCAGCAAGGGCGGCTACGTGCTGGCCGAGCCGGCCGAAGTGGGGCTGAAGAAGAAGGCGCAGGCCGTCATCATCGCCACTGGCAGCGAAGTGCAGCTGGCGCTGCACGCGCAGGCCGAACTGGCCAAGCGCAAGATCGCCGTGCGTGTGGTCAGCATGCCCAGCACCAGCGTCTTCGACCGCCAGCCCGCGGCCTACAAGAAGGCCGTGCTGCCGGCGAAGCTGCCGCGCATCGCGGTCGAAGCTGGGGTCACCGACGGCTGGTGGAAGTACGGCTGTGCCGCCGTCGTCGGCCTCGACCGCTACGGCGAAAGCGCGCCGGCGCCGGAGCTCTTCAAGCACTTCATGCTCACGGCCACCAACCTGGTGGACGTGGTGCTCAAGGTGTTGGGGCGCTGAAGGCACGGCCGTGATCCGGGTGCGCTGCGCCGTTGCCTTCGGACTCGCCGCGTGGGCGAGCCCAATCCGGCGCGCCGCCCGCTGCTGGAATGGATGGCCGCCACCGAACTCGACGCGGACCGACAAACATTGGATTCGATCTTCGGCGACGCCGCCAAGATCACCGTCCCTTGCCTCAAAATCGACCTCAAACCCC